>PXBF01000009.1 GCA_003567005.1 PVC group bacterium | reverse complement strand
TACGAGCGAGCAAGGTCGCAATTGGAGTCAGCCCAGCGGAGCGGTCAGGGCGTGGAAGAAGCCGAAGAAGACTATGCAGAAAAGCAAGAGGAGTACCGGACAAGCGTGGAAGAACGCGATCAGGCCATGTTGCATGGCAGACTGCCCGAAGGGCTGGAAAACTGGTTTTCGCCGGACTTCAATCCGTGGGCAGCAGATTGGCAGCAGGGATATGCTCCCTTTGCCTGGAATGAAGGCGAGCTAAAACCAGCCAACTGGAATTGCCGCCATCGGGTCTGTAATTGCAGTGCCGATCCGAATACTTTGTGGGAGAACGAGGTGCTGCTATTGCGCACCACCCTAGAGGTTCCCCCGCTCGAGCCCGATTACCGGTATCGTTTCTTGCTTGGCGGAAACATTCATTCTCATCAGGGCGGCCCGGTTACCGTTTATCTAAATGGACGCCCTGTGTACGAGGCGGCCGGATTCGGTGGCCGGACACGGACGCGTCCGCGCGGTTTCTTCATCGATGCCGATATGGCACAGGAATTCGAGGATGGTGAGGTGTTGATCGCTATTGCGGCTGCGCGCTTGCCAGGTCGAAATCGCTACTTTCTTACCGCTTGGATGGATCGGATGAAGAGCCCGCCGCTTGGAGACCGCGAGATATTCAACGCCAAGTTACGTCGTCCCATGCGAAGCACGGAATGGCAGGATCTGCAAGATCCTGATGAAGAGTCCGACAACCCTAATGAAGGCATGTATCGCTATAGTGGCGTCTTTGAAGAAAACCCGCAGATTCCCGGCAATTGGAGAGTTGTTGCGCAAGTTGACTCCATCGAGGAATTTACAGGCAGATCTGATCCGGATTCCATTGAGGATGCGCCGTTTTCATCGATCACATTACGGCCCGATGGCGGCACTGATCAGGATTTTTGGGCTTGGTCAGGTGACGTCTTAATGGCTCTCGAAGGCCGTGAAGCTTTGGCAATGCAACGCCATCGCCTTGGCCAAAGAGACTTTCTCTTCATCGAGAAGGGTGGCTTCAGCGAAGATCACCCAAGGGAGTGGACCTCGCCTTGGTATGTGCTGGTGGCAGAGTGAGAAGGCCGACATAGCAGCAAAGAAATATTTGTGTGGTTGCCTGGTAAAGAGCTGCGTTATGTGCACACATTGGAGGAAAAGCCAATGCCGTTCTGCAAATAGCGGTCGATTTCGCGGGAAAAGGCAAAAATCAGATAAATGCCGGCGCATATCTTTTGACAACGATATGTAAGCGATGTAGTATATACATCATGAAAAGGACGCAAATACAGTTACCGGATCATTTGTACTTGGCCGCTCACCATCTGGCGGAACAGCAAGAGATATCCATGGCAGAGTTGGTTCGGCGTGGGTTGGAGTATATGTTGAAAGTTACGCCGGAAGCTGATGGCGCCGGGGAATGGCGACTACCGGTGGCCTATGATCTTCAGGCGAATGATCCTTTTGCACAGGAGGACTGGCGTGCTGCCTTGCATATGCGCGATGTACGAGCGGCAGAGCAGCAGGAGCCCTATGGGGACTCAAAGCCATGATTTCCTGCGATACAAATATTCTTTTCCCCGCATGTGATACGACATCGGCACATCATCAGGCTGCCTGTACGTTTCTGGAATACCACAGTCAGGACGATCAGTTCTGTCTATGCGAGCAGGTGCTGATGGAGCTATATGTGTTATTGCGCAATCCGGTGGTTTGTCGAAAACCACTTTCTGCATCGGCTGCAGCGTCCGTGATCAAGACATTCCTTTCCAATCCACGCTGGCGTACTGTGGATGTGGTGCTCGACAAATCAATTCCTGAGATGGTCTGGCGCGAAGCTGGCAAGGATGGATTTGCGTATCGAAGAATCTTTGATGTACGTCTGGCAGCGACCTTGCTGCATCATGGTGTGGTGGACTTTGCGACGCGTAATACCAAGGATTTTGCGGGGCTCGGGTTTGCACGCGTTTGGGATCCTCTTGTTCCAGCGTCATAAGTCTGTGCATAAAAAGCTGCATACAAGTGGGTTAGCTGCGGCCCCAGGGTGCCTCCAGATGATGCGGGGCGTAACTTGGGTGTCGCAGAGTAGTAGGGGTGCCCCAGTCCCTTGTTGCGATTGTAGAGGCATGTTACGTTATGGATTGAACGTTCGCCCGTTTGGTTGGACGCAAAAACCTCTCGAAAAGGTAAAAAAATATGCAGGTCAGAACGCACATTCGCAATATGATAGGCACATGGGTCCTGGTATTCACCTTTGGGCTCTTGACAATAGCGCATGGGGAAAGCCGCATTCTCAAGGCTGTCGATGTTGCCCCTGCCTGGTCGGTTCACAGAATCGGTTCGCCCATCCTCCTGACGCGCGATGGGTATCAATATGTGGGGTATTATGATCATGATCGCTTTTTGACATTGGCTCAGCGCAAACTGGGTTCCGACCAATGGGATTTCAAGCGTTTTCCGGTACAGATGGGCTGGGCTACGGGCGGTCACGCGCAGTTGAGCCTCGCTGTGGATCGTGATGGATACATACACATTACCAGTTACCGCCGCGGGCTTTTGCAGGGACCACCATCCCCGCCTGCTGCGATCTATTACCGTTCTGAAGAACCGCACGCAATCGGATCGTTTGAGCGACTGTACATGACAGACAAGCACAAGCGCCCGCACTATCCGACATTGTACACGGTAGGCGATACGCTGTATTTTGCGTATCGGGTCGGCGGGAGCGGTCGCGGCGATCAAAGTCTTACCCGCTATGACGAGGACAATCGCCGCTGGGTGCGGGCATTGGAGAGCAACCTTCTCGATGGGCGTGGACGGATGAATGCCTATGTTGTTGGAGGTGGTCCGATTGGTGGCCCCGATGGTCGGATGCATCTGCTCTGGGTCTGGCGCAATACGCCCTGCCATTCTACCAACCATTCGCTTTCATACGCCCGAACAGTTGGGAATGATTTGACGCAATGGGAAACCGCTGGAGGTGTGGCGGTATCCCCGCCCTTTACATCTGATGATCGCGAGTTGCTGGTCGATGACACCCCTCCCCGGGGGGGATTGAGTAATGTTTTCCGAGAGATGGCCTGGGATTCGAAGGATCGTGTGGTGATCAGTTTTCATAAATTTGATGAAAATGGGGTCAGCCAGATCTATAATACACGTTTTGTCGATGGTGAGTGGCAAACCGTTGCAGCCACCCGCTGGGATTTCATTTGGGGTAGAGCCTATTTTGGAACCGGTGCGATCGGGCCAACTCGTTATGTACGTATGGAGGCCGTAGAACAGATGGACAATGGAAAGCTCAGTCAGTCCGTCTGGAATCGCGATGATGGGGCAACCACCATCATCCTCGACGAAGAAACGTTGCAGCCCATCCGCGAAGTTTCCTCTCCTCCTGCCCCTGCATGGCGACAGTCTATCAGCCAACCGGAATCCGATTTTGAAGTAGCCCCGAAGCCAAGCCTGCGGCGTGATGGCGGCCCCATGCGAGTTGTTATCATACCGGATGATGATGGCAGTGACGTGGAGGATGCCGATTATTATTTACGCTGGGAGCACGCGGGTACCAATCGCGATAGAGCTGTCCCCGAGCCTTGGCCCGAGCCCTCCATGCTGCGTGTATATAAGATCAGCAAGTAGCATGGTAATCAAGAGTAACCGTTGAGAAAAGATAGCTTCCTGATTGCACAGGAACCGCGCTGGGATGTGGATATCCATGTGACCGCTTGAAATGTGGGCTACCATGATGTTTGCATACATCTTGTTTCGTCAAAGGCCACAAGCAAATTCACCCTCCCCGCCATTTTTAACGGCTACGTGTTTGCCCGGACTTGACGCTATTTGTTTCGTTTTGATACATTTGTTAAATATATAGCCATTGTTTTGAGCACTTCTAGCCTGGTTTGGACAAGTAAGGCGGAAGGGGGGGACGTAGCGTCTGGAAAGGCATGTCTTATTCAGAGGTTCCCATTGTGCTATGGTATGTGCAATCATATGTTATAACCCGAATGGAGTTCAACCATGATACGAATCGCTCACTCGCCATCGACAGCCATGCTGGTCATTGTGTCGGTGGTAACATGTATGGCTGGCGCGCGGCATGCGGCCGGAACGATGGGTACGGCCGACGCAGAGATTGCGGCGGCGTTGGCGCGCGTATCCGCGCAGTGTCCGGAAACGTATGCAGAACGCGTCACGCCCGTGCCCAGTGCCAACGCGCTGGCAGATGAACCTCTTGCGCATATTCTGGAACTGCTGGGATACTGGAATCCCGCGATTCGAGCGCGCGCGGCGGCAGAACTGAGTGGGCGGGGCGATGAGGTGATTGCGCCGTTGGAGCAGGCCCTGACCTCTACATCACCGGCACGCCGGGCTGGCGCTCTGGATGCCCTGTACCGGATGATCCGGCATCGGGTCCAGAACTGGGATGCGTTCCTTCCGGATGAGCCGGATCGCAGAGTTGCGCAGAACCAGATCCGCCGGGCGTTCGCGGATCGATTTCTTGATCCGGCACTTGATCTGGCGCTAGATCCCGAATGGAAGGTGCGCTGGGCTGTGCTGTCGCTGATCGGAGAGTTCGGTGGGCAGAGCCGTGCTATTTCGCGCGCGGTGCTCGCCATGAGCGCGGACACGGATGAGTACCTTGCCGATATGGCATCGCGGACCTTGGGGCAGAGAGTTGGTGTGGCCGACCTGGATGAGGAGTACGTTATACCGTTTCTGCGTCAAGCGCTACATAACCCGCTACCGCGTGGCAAGGGCCCCGTGGTACAGTTGATCGCACGATCTGACGAGACATTGCAACGAAGTCTCGTGCCGGATCTTCTGGCGTTGCTGGATTGGCAGCCTGATCGCGACACCATGTTTGGCTCCAACGGGCAGGCAGAGGCCATCGAAATTTTGACCGAGCTGCGGGTCCAGGAGCTGGTACCACGGTTGCCTGCCTTGATGGACAAGCCTATGCGTGGTCCGGGACTTTTTGAATTCTGTATGGACTCGATTCGGGCTTTTGGTGCAGATGCGCGCCCCATCCTTCCGGAGTTGCGCGAACGAATTGCGCCGATGAAGGCTGAGGCACAGGCCTTGTCCGGCCGTACTGACCAGCACTCGCGCCGGCAGGCTGAACTTCTTAAGGAACGTGTAGAGACTTTACGAGAGGTGGTAACGTATGTGGAAGAGTAGTTGCAGAATAGGATTGGCGTTCGTTGCGACAGCGACGGCTGTGTTTGCTGGGTCGGCTGAGCCGTACTTCAGTCGGTTGGACCGCTACGAAACGCCGGTTCCCTATGCCGGCATTCGAAGCTGGCATCTGACCTATAATCTGGGGCCTACCGGTGCCCGAGGCTGGATGAATGGTAATAATCCGCGCATGCCGGGTACGGCTGACAGTCGCGAGATTCTGGTCAAGTCCGTAGAGGCAGGCTCTCCGGCGGACGGCGTTCTGCAGCCTTACGACATCATTCTTGGTGTTGCCACAATGCCGGACGGGGAGCCGGAGCGCTTTGTCTCGGATGCCCGTTACGCCTTTGCCGCCGCGATTACGCTGGCTGAGAGCACGGCTGGCGGTGGCGCGCTCCCGCTGCTACGCTGGCGCGATGGCGAAATCACGACGGTGACGCTGCAGATTCCCGTGATGGGTGACTACGCTGCGAGCGTACCTGCGGATTGTCCCAAATCGCAGCGCATCGTGGAGCAGGCCGCTGCGCAGGTTGCCGGGTATCTGCCCGCCATGGGCGATCATAATATGACCGGTGCGATCAATGGGCTCCTTCTGCTGGCAACGGGCGACGCTCGCTACCTCGATCCGGTCCGGCGCACCGCCGTGCGCCTGGCGAACGAGCCGTTTTCTGATGCAGGCCACAACACCTGGCGTTGGGGGTATGTCAATCTGTTCCTGACCGAATATTATCTGGCTACAGGCGACGCTCGCGTGCTACCGCGAATCGAGAAGTATAGCCGTGCCATGGCCGAGGGGCAGTGCAATCCGGGAACCTGGGGGCATCGTTCGGTGGAAGGTCGGATTCCACCGGGTTACGGCTCAATGAATCAAGCCGGCCTCATCGCCTTCATGTCTTTGATTACGGCACGCCAAATCGGTATTCCATTCGATCAGATGGCGATTGCGCACTCGATCGACTTTTACGGCAGTTACGCGGGGCGGGGCAGCATTCCCTATGGGGACCACGCGCCGGGAAATTGTTCGTCTGACAACGGCAAGAACGGAAGCGCCGCGGTGGCGTTTCACCTGCTGGGTGCCGAGCCTGTGGTGCAATGGTTTGCCCACCTGGCGGCCAGCACCAACGTCGAGACCTTCGACGGTGGCCACACAGGCAACTTCTTTAATCAGTTCTGGACCCCCTTGGGGGCCGCGCTGAGTGGACCGCAGAACCTTCAGAATTTCTGGGCGCGTGTTCACTCCTACCGGGACCTTGCCCGGCGGTGGGATGGAACGTTTATCACCCAGCCCGAACCGCATGTGCGCGAAGGCTGTCTCGGTTTTCACAATTACACGCGCAAGGGGCCTGAGTGGACTACGGCAGCATTCGCGCTGAGCTACCTCGGAAATACCCAGACGCTGGCGATGCTTGGTCGCACCCGCAGCGTCTTTGCTGCCGATGCGCCCGAAGCACTTGAGCCGGCGCTTGCATTCTTTGAGCAGCAGCAGTTCGAGGATGCCAGGCTGGCGGCCCGGGCGCTTGCGGAAGATCCCGATCCGATCGTGCGCGAATTGGCCGATCAGTTGGACCAGGCCGCCTCCCGCAATCTTCGTAGTCTTGCTTTGACGCTTGCGGACATGCAGAAAAATCTCGAAGAAGGCGACTTTTTCCTTCTGCGTCACCAACTACAGGCGATCGAGTCGCTGCTCGATCCAGATGATTCGCGCCTTGCCGACTTTCGGGCTGCCGTGGATGACCCGGCGCATGCCGACACGATGCAGTGGGGCGAGCAATATCATAGGTTGGTCGGTGGTTATGAGATGCTCGGACGGCAAGGTTTCGTATCCTTTGCACCCCGGCCGCATCTTCAGACCAACCAGCGGGCGCACGATACGCTGGAAACCATGGCGCGCGACGCTACGGGATTCTATCAAGAGCAGGCACAACGACTGCTGGACGCACAGCCTGCACGACTGGAATCGGAGCAAGTCGAGCTTGTTCCCAAGCTGGAGGTCGACCAACCGCAGCTCGAGCATGCCTTTCAGGTAGACGATCCTGCGGAGATCGAGGAGCTCGTATTGACTTGGGATCTGAATGTGGGCGGTGGGATGCGTGTGCTGCTCAACGGCACCACAATCATGAATATCAGTATCGATCCCGGCCCTTGGCGAAACGTGCGGGATACGCCTATTCCGCTCAAGGCCACAACGCTCGAACTCTTGCAACCGGGCGAGAACGTGCTGGCCGTTGAAATGCATCCCGATCGGAACGTGACCGAGGCATCGCTTACGCTGGATGCATGGCAGACGCTCTGATCCTGCAAGATATATTGTGCCGCATTGTGGCAGAACCTGCCTGTGCGTGGGTTGCTATGCACAGGCAGGTGTGCCGCGTATGCCACGCCTTCTGTAAGCTGACAGCCCTGCCATTCTGCACGCGCGCTATCCGTGTGAACGCTTGCTTTATGGCCTTCACCAACGTACATTTCCCCATCTCGGGATGGTGTCGGTTTTCCAGGTTGCCAGCACATAACACGAATGTAACAACATACTGTAACGATGCGAAATTCTCTCTATAACGCCAAACTCAACTATCTCCAGTACGGGATACGTGAAATCGTTCTCATCGCGGATCAGATCAAGCAAAGAGAACCAGCTTTCGCTATGATTCCGGAGAATATCGGCGATCCGATCATCAAGGGGTGGACAACACCGCAGTATGTAAAAGATCTACTATGTGATATTGCCCGGAATAAAGATGTTGTCTGGGGGTATGTCCACTCCCGCGGGCTGGAAAGGGCGCGGGAATGGGTCGCGCAAGATGCGAACCGCTGCTATCCGAAGGCTCATCTTACTATCGATGATATTGTCTTTGCAAATGGACTTGGCGCCGCAATCGGACTTACCTATGTCGCACTTCCGGAAAAGGCGCGTGTCATTCAGCCTTCGCCATCCTATCCAACGCATGCTTCCCTGGAAGCTTTTGCATCGGGTAAAGAAAGTATTTCCTACAACTGCGACCCCAAGCATGGGTGGGAAATCGATCTCGACCATCTGGAATCACAGATACGAAACCATCCGGATATTACGGGCATACTCGTGGTCAATCCCAACAACCCAACGGGGGCTGTGTACGCACGCGAGACGCTGGAGCGAGTCGTGGATCTTGCGTTGAAGTACAATCTGTTCATCCTTGCGGACGAGATCTACTATCGCTTGGTATACAATGGCAAGGTACACCATCACATGAGTGCCGTAGTCGATGGGCGGGTTCCGCTGATTGTCATGCGGGGCATATCGAAGGATATTCCATGGCCGGGCTCCCGATGCGGGTGGATCGAGTTTCATAATACCAAGCGTAACGCTGATTTCGCGGCCTTCGCGGAAGGAGTAAAAAAACGTATGCTTCTGGAGGTTGGTGCCACGTCGATGCCGCAACACCTCATTCCCTATCTGTATGATCATCCGGATTTTCAAGCGCATCTTGATGCAAACAACCAGAAACTCGAGGAAAACAGTAGAACGATTGCCGGCATCCTCAACAGTATCCGCGAAGTGACTTGTAATCCATCAAACGGTGCTTTTTATATTACCTCGGTTTTCGAGCCAGGCGTTTTGCATGACCAGCAGACGCTCCCCATCGAAAATGCTGCCGTACGAACTTTTATCGAACAAGAAGTCCAGAAGCCGGGCATCGCGCTAGACAAGCGCTTCGCTTACTATCTCCTCGCGAATACAGGGATCGTGGTGACGCCTGCATCCGATTTTTTTTCACCGTATGTTGGTTTTCGCGTAACCACGCTCGATCGAGATCCGGAGAAGCTGAAGTTGACCTATGGAAAATTGAAAGCAGCCATACAGGCATACGTCGCATCCTAGGATAGCGGACAGATGTATAAGCTGTGGTTTGCACCTTGTGGTGGGACTGTGTATAGTGCTGATGTTATTACGTAGTGTACTAGTATTGGAGCGAAAGGAACAGAATGATGCCAACCCAGATTGCCGTGCAAATGTTTACCGTGCGAGAGCATACGAAAACTGCTGCCGATTTTGCAGATAGTTTGAAGAAAATTTCCGCGATGGGATATCCTGCCGTGCAGTTATCCGCTGTGGGCGCTATGAACGGGGAAACGCCTGAAGTGGATGCCAAGCAGGCTGTACAAATGCTTGATGATAATGGGCTCAAGTGTATTGCTACACACCGTCCCTGGGGTCAACTGCGTGATGCAACGGATCAGGAAATCGAATTTCATAAGACGCTCGGTTGTGATTTTGCTGCCATTGGCGGTATTCCCCCATCCTATGGACACTCGGTAGATGGTTACCATAAGTGGTTAGAGGACGCGATTCCCGTAATCGAAAAGCTCAAGGCTGCGGGTATTCGTTTCGGACATCACAATCACAGTACGGAGTTTTACAAGCCGGCAGGGCTTCATCATACATTGGAAGACATTCTGATTGATGAGGCGCCTGCGGATCTTATGTTGGAGCTTGATTTGTACTGGATCGAGCATGCGGGGTTGAATTGTGTGCATATTCTCAAACGAGTGCCCGGCCGCGTTCCTGTGATTCACATCAAGGATAAAGAAGTGGTTGAAGGCAAGAACGAGACGCGCATGGCCCCCATTGGGGAAGGCAATCTCGATTGGGATAGCATTTTGCCGGCATGCCGGGAGGCAGGGGTAGAATGGATTGCGGTGGAGCAAGATCAATGTTTCCGCGATCCCTTCGATTGCTTGCAATCCAGCATCGACTTCCTGCGCGCCAAGGGGTTTTAACTGGTAACATTCGCTCGGAGAAACATTCTGGCGGCTGTACTAGATCCTTTTTGTGGATGGCGGACGCCCATTTTTTTGGGGTGGTTGTTTGGGTAAGGCGTGTCGTGATCGCATACATGCTGGTCAGGAAGCGGCCTATATGCTAACAAGCGATGCAATTGACAATAAGGACGCGGTTGCTCCCTACCACGAAAGAAAGCCTTGCATGATGTCTACAAGCTGGAAAATAAAGCAAGAAACGCCGGCCCGCTGGATTTTTCCGGAGATTCCGGCAGAATCCGTTAATCAGATTGTCGACTTTCTTCATCCGTTTCATTGCGAAGATCCAGATCAGGAAGCAGCAATCCGTATCAGCGCCGATAGCGATTTTATCTGCTGGATGAATGGCGCGCTTCTTGGGTTCGGGCAGTATTCCAATCATCCCGACCGGAAAAGCTACGAACGCTTTGATCTTGCTGGTCTGCTTCGGCCGGGGCGCAATACGCTTGCTTTCACGGTGTTTTACAATGGCCGAACCAGCAGCGTATATAGACGGGGCGATCCTGGGTTGCTCTTTCAGTTGACGGCTGACGACAAAACGCTGGCGGCCAGCGGCAAAGCTACCCTGAGCCGCCCAAACCCCTGCTATCATTCAGGTTCCATTGCCATCGTGTCTGGGCAGTTGTCTTTCATATTCGGATATGATGCCCGACATGAAGATGATTTCTTTTCACCGGATTATCAACCGGGGGAATCATGGTGTGCCATCGGCGATACAGAGACAGCGATCCCGCCGGACCGGACGGAAGTCATGCCGCGCCCGGTTCCGAGGTTGGTTGATGCAGGTAGTACCCGCACATGCCTCATAAACGGCGGCACGTTCAAGCTGGATCGGGAAAAGCTGGCAGCAGATTTTGGTTTTTCAGAAGGGCAACAAGAGTCTGCGGGTCTTGCTAAGCCGGATGGCACGCATGTAAGTCCGGGCTGGCTGATCGAGTATGCGCTCTTATCTGCTTCGCTCGAAACCATAACCGCTACACCGACAGGAACCGATGTTTGCGTATGTTCGGATGGCATGCGTGTTAAAGCCGAACGGGATGATAGCGATGGTATTTTCCTTCTCTTTGATATGGGCAGGGAGGAAGCTGGACATCTGGAACTCGAAATCGAATCTGCGCCTGGCACGATTGTCGATATCGGCTATGGAGAGCACATCGATGATGGCCATGTCAGGGCATTTGTCGGCGGACGCACTTTTGCGGGGCGTTACATCTGCGGTAGCGGCAAGCGACGCTTTTTGCATCCGTTCTTGCGTTGGGCGGGGCGCTACCTGCAAGTTCACGTTTATGGCGATTCCTTTGTCCTGCATCATATCGCTTTGCGAAGGATGGACTATCCGCTTGCGACAGGAGGCGTGCTGGATACGAAACGGGTACTCCATGACAAAATACTGGAGACAGGCAAGCGTACTCTCCACCTATGCATGCATGAGCACTACGAGGATACGCCATGGCGCGAACAGGCATTATACGCCAACGATGCCAGGACACAGGCACTTTGCGGCTACTATGCATTCGGTGAGACCGCAATGCCCGCCGCCAGTTTTACCCTGCTGGGGCAAGGACTCCGGGAGGACGGTTTCCTCTACCTGACCGCTCCGGGGCGACCGGGCATCACGATTCCCTCCTTTACCTTCACCTGGATTCTCGCGGTGCGCGATCACCTGCTATACAGTGGCGACGCGCAACTTGCACGTACATTTCTACCGCAGATTCTTGCCATGCTCAGACGCTTTATCGGAGAGCGGAAGCAGGGTTTGATGCCGTTGCGTCGGGAAAAAAGGACGTGGCATTTTTACGATTGGTCCGCAGGCATGTCTGCATACTCCGAAGACCTTTTTGCAAAAGGACTTGAAGCTGACGCTCCCCTCAATTGCTTTCTGCTACTCGCTATCGAGGCCACGATCCAGATGCTGGACTGGCTGGGCGAGGAAGACCGGGACAATCTGCCGGCCGTGCAGGCGGAGATCAGGGATGCTGTTGCCGCAACATTCTGGGATAAGCAGGATGACACTTTCAGGACGCACCTCTATACGGCTGACAAAACCGAGCTTACCCAGGCACTTGCGATTCTGGCGGGTGTAGGTGATGACGCAATGCGAGATCGCGCACTGGCGCGTATGGGCACAATGGATTCCGGTCTACTGCCGCCAGGTCTCAGTCAATCGCACTATACCTTTGCGGCATTGATGACACGGAAGAAATGGTATGGTGCAAAACAGATTGCACGTATGGAAGAGACTTGGGGCGGCATGCTGGATGCAGGTGCAACCACGTTTTGGGAGACCGTCAAGGGGGCATCGGATTTTTCGTATGCCGGAAGCCTGTGTCATGGTTGGTCAGCAGTGCCTATCTATGTTTTTTATCATGATCTGCTTGGTGTACGTCCACTTGCGCCGGGCTTCAGCCGTTTTGCCGTTGACCCCATGACGGACGTCTGCAGTGCCATGTCCGGGCGCGTCCCTGTACCCGGCGGCGAAATCGTGGTTGCATGGGAAGGCATGGGGGACGAAAAGGGGCAGCTTAGGGTAGATGCTCCAGCCAACATCACACGGGTATCAAATGCCGGGCTGTAAGGCCCTCTCTGTGTGGCGCTGGCAACAGGCGACAGAACCTAAACGGATAGCGCATCTATTCGGTGTCATCTGGATGGTCTTCATCATCAAAGACCAGTGCCAACCGAAACCCGGCATTGCCACCATGGTCCGGGGTTCTGCGAGCGCGCGCGGCCGAACGGGTTAATCGCGCTGGGTACCATCTTCCGCGCAGTACCCTGCTGTCGCCCGTCTCGTTGACGGGGTCCACAGCGAGGGCATTGTGGCTTCGGTAGAATCGATGACTGAATGCATCTCTGCACCACTCCTGTAAGTTTCCGTGCATATCATGCAATCCCCAAGCATTGGGGGGAAAGGACCCGACCGGCATCGTTTCCAAAGGGTCATGATCATATTTGTCAATCCCGCCTATATTTGCAAAGTCGCGATCGGGTGTATCGCCAAAGTGAAACGGGCTATCTGTGCCAGCGCGACAGGCATACTCCCATTGGGCCTCTGTCGGCAAATCGAAGCGCATACCCGCGGGCGCATACGATTGAATCTTCGGCAGGAATGCATGGACAATTTGATTCCATGATACAGAATCTACGGGGCGTACCGCACTATCAGGCTTACCTTTAAAGTAGCTGGGGTTGTTGCCCATGATATGTTGCCATTGTGATTGGGTAACTTCATACTTTCCCATGTAAAACGGCTGGCTGATGCGAACGCGGTCCTGATCCTCGTCTGGCGATATCCGTCCTTTTTCATCGGGAGGGCTGCCGATCAAGAACGTACCAGCAGGGATAAACATGAAAACCATCGGCTCGCCATCCAGTCGCACCGTTTTCTCCACCGGCATATTGTAGGAAGCGGCTTGATGCTTCTGGTGGGCCTGCGCTTCTTCTTCCGTCATGCGCCATTCCGGGCCAGCCAGGCGCTTCTGTAACGAGATATGCTGTAGTACGGACATAATCTCTTTTTTCCGCCATTCGTTGTAACCATCCCCATTATCTTCAGCATCAAGAGCAGCCAGTGTTTTGTGTGCGTCAGCCATCAATGCGTCGTAGTCACTTCGATAGAGTTCGATCAGGCAATGCGCTACTGCCTTGCTGCCCCACATGGGATGTATCTCGCCGTTGCGCAACGATTGCCAGGCATATTGCTGCAATGTCTTTACGTCCTCCCCGTTTTTCATTCGCAACCGGATAAGCCACGTCCAGCGTCGCACCTCGGAACTTCCTGCTCCCGTGCCGCATGGTTCGCTGATCCTCCAGCCCTTTACGGCCTCAATCGCTTTTTCATACTCTCCGCGGTCTTCATAAATCCGGGCCATGCCCTGTCTGGCTCGCTGAATCTCAAATCCCCACCGATTCGATAAGGGTGGACCAACCTGCTTGTAATAGGCCAAACGCTTCTCAGGATTATCAGCATGTAATTCAGTAAGGGTAAACAGTATCTGATTACGGCCGGAATGGCTCTCCCAGTATGGTAAAATGGTTTCCAAATAACGGACGACATCATCACGGCTATAATCGGATGACTGTCTTTTTTGTCTGATCTGTCGCCTAAGAATTCTGTTGGCCTCGGGGGTTCGTCCTGCCTTGAACTCCTCTATACGAACAGAACGTTCCACGTCTACAGGATGGATCACAAGCGGCACGAGAGCGTTACGCCATCTGGTAAGGTTATCATACAATCTGGGATTATCTTCCAACTGTTGTTTTGCCGTGATGAGAGCAGCTATGTCCGCTTCGGAACCGATATAGCGAACATGCTGGTTTTCGTATGTAACCTTGGTGCCGTCGTCTTCATCCACCTTTAGCGTATGCTCTGCTGCAAGATGCGACGCAGAGGCTGTTTCTTGTTGTCGTTCTTTGGCTTGTTCCGGCGAAAAGGGCCATTCGTTGTTGAGCGGAATCGGGCCAGCCATAACATGGTTGAGCATGGTTGCCATCAGTCCCGTGATCAGCCATACATGTAGATGCATCTTCATGTTTGCCCTTGCTTTCCTTATTCGTGGCATCGAACACGTTTATATATCAAGTCGTAGGCGAAGGTAAGCTCCTCAATGGAGCAGTGGTCCTGAACGAAATGGGTGGTGCAGAAGAGTATGCCGCGCTCCTTGAACCGCTCCAGCACATCCGTGATTTCTGCCTGCAATCTCTCGTAGTTGCCGAACCCGATGGTTGTCTGCACATCAAGTCCGCCCATGATCGTGAACCGGTCAGCGTAACGTTCGAAGTAGTGTCCGTAATCCATACCCGCCGAAATCTGGTAGGGGTGCAGGACGTTGTACCCCAGCTCGACAATCCCATCGAGTACCTGTGTTACATTCCCATCGGAATGCAGGCTAAGGTAGCCCCCCCGTGCCCGCACGGCATCACAGGGAATTTTGTGGTAGGGAAAGATCAGATTGCGCCAGGTATCGGGGCTGAACATCAAGCCCGTTTGTGCGCCCCAGTCATCGGAGACATGGATCATGTCGATACCCAGATCGAGGCAATTCATGGCACGCTGTTTGTTCCACTCGGCCTGTCGACGATACACTTCGTGCAATTCGTTTTCGTAAAGCGCTAGGTACATCAGATGATTTTCAATACCGAAAGGTCCGTTCAAACACTCAAAGATGCCAGGCGTTTGGACGTACACGAACCGATCGCGTTGCGTTTTGTGATGTTCTAGATCGGTGCGTAAGGAGTCATACGCTGCACTCTCGTCAGGGTCCGTCATGGGAATCTCTAACAGATGCACCGGCTCGATCAGTCCGTCGTTGGATTCGCGAAGCGCTTCCAGGTCTTCATGCCGGTACGGCATGGGGCCCCCGAACAGGTGGGCAAAATCAAACTCGTACTTATCTTCAAACGCAGCGACCGACCCAAAGGCAGCATCAATTTGTTCTTCGAGGTTTGCCCGGACCCATCCGTATACTGGTATCCGATCCGGGCGCTGCCCTTCTATAACGGCTTTTACTCTTTCGCACGATTTCATGTTTTCTCCGTTGGCATGATGATACGCATGCATACGGCTGTGTATGCGCTCTATCCGCATATGTAAGCAGATCAGCTCGGTGCAGGCAAGCTGCTAGCACCATGCAAAATTTCCGTTACAGCGGACTGTCCGTGGGATCGGGTGATGTTGACAGGCGTCCTTTTCAAAGGTAGTTATCTAGCTTCATGCAAGCAGACACAATTATAAAACGTATTTTGGCTGCCCCGGTGTACGATGTAGCCATTGACTCTCCTGTCGATTCCATGCCGTTACTGGGGAAGCAGCTCGGTTGCGAAATTTTCGTAAAGCGGGAAGACTTACAACCTGTTTTTTCCTTTAAGTTGCGGGGCGCCTACACGAAAATGTCGCGTCTTTCGCGCAAACGCAAGACGCGGGGTGTCGTGGCTGCCTCTGCCGGAAACCATGCGCAAGGTGTCGCTTTGGCGGCTAGCAAGCTGCAATTGATGGCGACGATCTTTATGCCGGTAACCACGCCCGATATTAAGGTTCGCGCGGTGCGCAGGCTAGGGGGCAAATATGTGCGTCTCATCCTGCAAGGAGACCGCTTTGATGATGCCTGCCAGTCCGCGCTCGATATGGCGGAACAGGAAAGTCTGGATTTTATCCATCCCTACGATGACGCTGATATCATTGCGGGGCAGGGCACCATCGGAATGGAAATTATCCAGCATATGGGGCGTAGTCTGGATGCCGTCTTTGTACCCGTTGGGGGGGGCGGTTTGATTGCCGGTGTGGCCACCTATATGAAATACGTGAATCCGGGCATTCGGGTTATTGGTGTGGAGGCAGATGATTCCGCCTGCTTGCAAGCAGCGCGAAAAGCGGGACGCCGTGTCAAGTTGCCGCATACAGGCATCTTTGCCGATGGCGTCAGTGTGGCGCAGGTGGGCAAGCTACCGTATGCGCTTGCCCGCGCATATGTGGATGATGTCGTGACGGTAACAACAGATGAAATCTGTGCGGCTATAAAAACGTTGTTCGATGATACACGCTCCATATCGGAGCCAGCCGGAGCGCTTGCTCTTGCCGGACTTGTAAAGTATGCCCGCACGAAAGCGCTGAAGGGGAAATCCTTGTTGACCATTGCATCTGGCGCAAACGTAAATTTTGATCGTTTGCGATTTGTCTCGGAGCGGTATGCCGTGGGAGAGGGAAGCGAAGTGTTGCTGGGCGTCACGGTTCCCGAGCGCCCTGGCAGTTTGCTTGCATTATGTGAGTGTACGCGGGGATATGATATAACCGAGTTGAATCACCGTTACACCTCGGTACATGGTACCCATGTTTTTCTGGGTATACGCTTGAAAAGAGGCCATCAGGATCGGCAAGCGTTAATGGCGCGGCTACGTCGTCAGGGCTATGCTATTGAAGATATGTCAGAAAATACGTTAGCTAAACTACATGTCTGCCATATGATTGGCGGGCGGAGAACTGATGCATCCGAAGAGGTGTATCGGTTCGAACTGCCCGAGCGCCCCGGTATTTTGCTCGAATTCCTGACCCGCATGCGCAAGCGCTGGAATCTTTCGCTTTTCCAATATCGTCAGCATGGCGGCTGTTATGCAAATGTATTGGTCGGTCTGCAATCGATTCAGGATGATGCGGCCGCCTCTCAGCAAGAGTTGCAATCTTTTATCGCAGAACTGGATTTTCCCTGTGTTCGGGAGACGGATAACCCTGTATATCGCATGTTCCTCGGCGATTAGCCCAAGCTTCCGGAAGCCGTTTGATACGGGTAGCGTGAAGACCGTGATGGCAAGTATGCACCATGCAAGAAGGAATGGTGTGCAGTTGTGGTTGTATGGTATGGGCGATTGTCTACATCGTCCCTGTACGAAAGGATGATGATGCACAAAATGACAGCAGAAGAACGGTTACAGTGGTGGCATGAGGCGCGGTTCGGGATGTTTATCCATTGGGGACTCTATTCCATCCTGGCCGGCGAATGGAAGGGACAAAAAGTGCGGGGTATCGGCGAATGGATCATGCATAATCTCAAAATTCCGATTGCGGAATATGAGCAAGTAGCCGCGCAGTTTAATCCCGTCAAATTCGATGCCGATGCGTGGGCAGCATTAGCCTTGCAGGCAGGGATGAAGTATCTCGTGATCACGGCCAAGCATCACGACGGTTTCTGCCTATTTGATTCGCCGAGCAATCCCTACAACATCGTCAAGCAAACGCCTTTTAAGCGGGATCCGATGAAGGAGTTGGCCGAAGCATGCAACAAGCGTGGTATTAAAATGTGCTTTTATTATTCACAAGCACAGGATTGGCATGCCGACGGCGGTGCGGGTCATTGGGAAGAGGAGTCGGACGGTAAGGGTTGGATGCATTATCAACGTCCGCCAGAGGACTTCCAGCGCTATCTGGATAGGGTTGTGAAACCGAATATCAAGGAGCTGCTAACCAATTATGGTCCAATCGGTTTACTTTGGTTCGATACACCGGTAGGTATAACCAAGGAACAAAGCGAGGATCTGCGCGATTATGTGCATGCGCTACAGCCGGCTTGCCTGGTGAGTGGGCGAGTCGGCCACGATGTCGGCGACTATGGAAGTCTTGGTGACAACGAACACCCGGAGGGCCGGGTGGAGGGAGCTTGGGAGACACCGGCTACCCTGAATAATACTTGGGGGTTCAAGAAAGATGATCATAACTGGAAATCGGTGGATGAACTGATCGAACTACTGGTGAACTGCGCATCGAAAGGGGTCAATTATTTACTAAATGTTGGACCAACGGCCGAAGGCGTAATACCGCAACCGAGCGTGGATTTGCTAAAAGAGGTGGGGGCATGGCTGGATCGGAACGGAGAAGCCATTTACGGCAGTAGCGCGAGTCCATTTTATAACGACCCCGTATGGGGACGCGTTACGACCAAAGACAATATGCTGTACCTGCTTGTCAAGCAATGGCCGGCAGGCACGCTCAATCTCTATGGTCTTAAAAACAAGGTGCTGTCGGCTCGTATAGTAGGGCTTCCGGATGTAGAGGTTGGCATACAGCAGGCGGGTGACACCCTCTCGTTGACGGTTCCTGCCAGCGCGCCGGAAAATACGGTATCCGTGATTGCTGTGGCGGTTGAGGGCAAGCCGGAAGCCGAGGCATTTGTTATTCAGGAGGGTGTGGCACCGATCCGGCTTCCCGTGGCCTTGGGTACGTTCAAGGGCGAAATAACCCGTCATGGTGGTCGTGGTACCGCTGGTTGGATGGATACTTCGCCAAGTATTTCCTGGCAGGTGCGTATCAAGACGCCAGGTGAATACGATGTAGTGGCCATTACACGCGGTAACAAGGTTAATGATGGTTGGTTCGGGAATCATAGGATTCGGGTTGAAGCCGGTCGTGCCAGTGTATCAGGCGTTGTCGGTATGCAGGACTTGGATCCGGATGGAGGTTCGATCCAGAATATTCGGAGCACGGTCGGTCGTGTACGGGTCGGTGAAACAGGCGACCAGATCATTCAGGTTGTTGCCGAGCAGATCGATCCTGCGGCCCAGCGTGGCTTGCCATTACGCGGCATCGAACTGACACCATCTGCATAAATGTTCTGCTGGTAGGCTTGACGTCGCAGAGAACAACCGCAATACGGGAGTGCATCAATGAAATATGGGGATATAGAGCTGCATAATGTATGGGGGATTGTTGCGGGGGATGACAAGCCGGGGTTTGGAATCTCGCGGTTGCCTTTGGAAATCTTGCCTGATCTTCGCAACGTGACCAAGGGGATGGCACAGATGGGCTCGGGATGTGAGATCCGCGGGATGCTTCCATCTGGCGGTACGGCTAAGGTCGTATTGCAGGTGCTGGGTGACAATACGACACCACCCGTCGTGACGGTGTATCATGGGTGTTTTTGCGATCAATCGATTGTCGCGGAAGTTGGCAAACCAACGGAGATTGTGATCAAGGTACCGGAGCGGTTCGAGATGATACCGGCGGCTGCCCGTCAGCAGAAGCATGCGTTCGACCCACGCTTGGTGCGCGTGCGTTTACCATTGGTTCACCCCATACGAATTCTATCGATTGAGGGGGATCTGACGTACCCGCCGCCTGGTTCCACACCGGCAAAGACATTGCTCTGTTATGGGTCATCGATTACGCACGGGTCTTGTGCCATTCCGCCGGAGGGAAATTATGCTGCAACATGTGCACGCTTACTAGGCTATGACTTGATCAATCTCGGGCTAGGCGGATCGGCGCGTATGGAAGAGAGTATTGCCAGGCATATCGCAACGCGTAAAGATTGGGATGTTGCCACCTTCGAGATGGGCATCAATGTCCGCGATTGGCCCGTTGAGACGTTCCGCGATATCGTCAAAACATTTGTCCGAACCGTAGTGTCTGCTCAGCCTGACAAGCCCGTTTTCTGTATCGACCTGTTTACATACTTCGACGACTTTACCGTGTCCCGGACCACCGCCATCGGTTTTCGGGATGCCGTGCGGGATATTGTGAAGTCCATCAACTCTCCGAACGTACACTATATCGATGGACGTGATTTGCTGGAGCATGTATCGGGGTTACGCACCGACATGGTGCACCCCAGCGATGAAGGCATGCTGGAGATCGGGCAGAATCTGGCACGTGTAATGCGCCCGTTACTCTCAGATGCTTGAAACGTCTGTGGTGTGAACCGGTAATGTATAACCGAGCAGGGAGGGAACTTGGGCGTCACAGTGCAGTAGGGGTGCCCCAGCATGCCCGGCGTAGCCCAAAGGGCGAAGACGGGTCCCTTGGGGCATCCCCGGGGCAGCCCAAGGGACTGAACTGCCCCTACGGACGGGGCTCGGCAAAAAACTGAAGTTACTGGCAAGTCGTGGCACTTGGGCAGCCAAGATGATGCATGATGAAACTTGTGTGGGAGGATGTGAGTGCGTGGGAGGATGGAACTACCTTTGTCTCGCATCTTGTCTCGCACCATGTCCAACTAGACGAAGTGCGAGACAAGGTGCGCGACAAGGGATCCAGTCGTTCGACGTTCTCGTAATTCGAAAAGTCTGTGGTCTGTGCTCTGTAGTCTGCGGTCTGAACTTGAAGTTACAACCTACCGTTCCAGCGGTTGCGGGGCGGCGTAGTCTTCGGTCATGTTGTAGGGGAGGTGCCACACTGTACTTCCATCGCGGTTGGTGAAGTAGAGGTGCGATTCGGAGAATGCGTCGGCATGGCCATCGGCCCAGTAGGCATAGAAGTCGGGATGTGCATTACGGGGGCGGCGCATGTAGCTGTGGTTGCGAGGACTGTTGCTCGTCAAGGCGCGCTGTTTGGTCCAGGTTGCGCCTTGATCGGTACTGGTCCATAGTTCGACTTCGCCGCCGGTTCCCCAGTATTGCGGGCCTCCGCCGATCGGTGCAATAATCTTCCAAGTGCCGTCGTCCTCGATGTAGAGCGATCCCATATCGTAGTTATGCAGGGCTTCCGTGACTTCATGAAAGAGCCATTCGGTTGCTGTCCAGCGGGCAATCATCCATGCTCGTGGATTGCCGCCGGGGCCAGGCTGATGATGTTTTGCGGTAATGTATAGAATGACGGGATGCCCATTGGCATCGGCGTTGATATCGCAAATGTAAACCAGCGCATTCTCGTCTTTGTTATCGTTGCTGGAATAGTTGCGGATACGCGCGGGGTTATCGGGGTCCGTGAGTGGTGTTTCGAGGATGGTACCATCGGCGGTGGTCCAGGTTTTACCCATGTCTGGCGTTTCCATGTAGTAGAGGTCGGTGCGGCGATCGACATTGCGGTTCGGGTGCCGATTGAAGGATGTAATGATACGGTTGCCGGTTTTTGTGCTGGTTTGGTAGTGACCTTGGAGGCTTGCCAGATGCTGTTCATCGCTCCAATTGATTCCATCGGTGCTGGTTCGCCAGTAGAGTTCACGTCCGGGGGTATAACGGGTGTAGGTGTGGAAAAAGCCCTGTCCCGCGAACCACCAAGGTTGCGGATATGTGAATTCAGATTCTCCGATCACATCCCAC
>PXBF01000132.1 GCA_003567005.1 PVC group bacterium | reverse complement strand
TGTTCATGAAAACTACACTACAACACCAAAGCCGCTCCATTCGTATGGACCGCAACCGCCGAATCAATTTTCAAGAAACTCGAAAAACTGTGTGGCAATATTAATGGGACAGCACACTAGCTGACGGGGAACCGGAAAAGTCGCTGTGCATTTGCCGTTGTTACGCGTGCCATTTCGTCGAATGAAACCGCGCGAACCTCTGCCAGCTTTTGTACCACCTCTGCGACAAAGGCTGGTTCATTTCGTCGTCCACGGTGTGGTACGGGTGCCAAATAGGGAGCATCCGTCTCCACCAGCAAATGGTCGGCAGGTAGCTGCCGCGCTACGTCGCGTAATGCGTCTGCATTACGAAACGTTACAATCCCGCTGAAACTGATATAAAAGTCCAGTTCAATCAGCTCTTCGGCAAATGCTAGGTCACGCGTAAAACAATGCAAAACGCCCTGCAAGGATGTAGCCCCCCCTTTAGCATAACGACGCAACACTGCAAGGGTATCCGCATCCGCATCCCGGCTATGCACTATCACAGGCAAACCCAACTCCACCGCTAATGCACACTGGGCATCGAATAAGTCCATCTGACGCTCCCGTGTCTCAGGGGTGTAATGATAATCCAAGCCAATCTCACCAATGGCACATACCCGCACGCCTAAGTCACCAGCGGAACCGACCACCCGTGCCAAACGTTCCGTCGCATCACGCATGGCAGCAGCAGAGGCCATTTCAGCGTCCTGATCGCGATCAAACCCAATCGCAGCCTGAATATGCTGCGGAGCCCGTTCCGCTGCCTTGAAAGCAGAAGCATTCAAATCGCAGGATCCACCCACTGCAACCAACTGCTGCACGCCACGCTCTTTGGCGCGATCAAGTTGCTCCTGCATCGTATAACCAGGCGTATCGCCCCCACTAAAATGTACATGACTATCAAATAATGCTTCCATACAAAATTCCTATCAATCTGCAATTGCCCTCAAATATAGCCGATGCGACGATTCCGAGCAGTCTCACGTGGCAACTCATCAATAAAACGCGATGCCATACAAGGCATCCCTCCCCCATCACGCATACGGCGATATCCGGGCACACACAAAATCAACTCATTCTGCGCACGCGTGGCAGCCACATAAAATAAACGCCGCTCTTCCGCTTCCCCGTCCTCAGAATCCTGCAACGAGCGGGATGAGGGGAACATGCCCTCCGTCACCCACAATACAAGTACAACGGGCCATTCCAACCCTTTCGCCTGATGCACCGTACTTAACCGGACTTTGCCCTTATCCGTACCAGGGTCAACCTCTGCATCCAGATTCGTCAACAAGGCGACATCCTGCAAACAATGCCCCACACTCTCGAACCGTTCGAACTGGATCCCAAGCTCTTGTATATCCTCCAAGCGGGATTGTGCATTCTCATACGTATCAAATAAATACTGATCGTAAAAATGTTCCACAAACAAAGCCACCGCTCGTCCCCCATCATCATCAAGTGCTTCGTCGTAATAGGCCTCAATCACGGGCTCTAACGATGCCCAACGAAGCTGTGCCCCCTTCGGCAACCCGCGCTGCAATGCTGCACGTTGCATGGAATCCGATGCATCAAATTGCCCACCCATTTTTTTCCATATCCGCCCTGCTGTAGCCTGTCCAACACCAGGCAACAGCATCAGAATACGCTGCAGAGCCAATGCATCATCATCCGTGTGCAACATACGCAAAAAACAAAGTGCATCCTTGATATGCGCTTGCTCAAAAAACCGAATACCGGAAGTGACAACATGCGGAATCTGATTCCGCGTCAACTCCACCTGCAGTTCCATGGCATGAAAGTGCGCACGATACAAAACAACGATATCATCAGCCTTGTAGCCATCACGCATGGCCGACCGGATTGCATCCACAACAAACAGGGCCTGATGTGAACCATCCCGTAAACGCGCAATCAGCGGCCGTTGATGCGACTCTCGGGTTGGCCGCATCACCTTCCGAAATAATTCCGGTTGCTGGGAGCAAGCCACGGTCACATTCGCCAAATCTAATACTTCGGGTACACTCCGGTAATTGGTTTCCAGCTTGTAGATCCGTGTCCCGGGATAACGCTCGGGAAATGTCAGAATATGCCTCGTGTCCGCACCGCGCCAGGCATAGATACTCTGGAAATCATCGCCAACAACAAATAAATTGCCGGACGGCCCGACCAGCAAATCCACCATCTCCGACTGTATTTCATTGGTATCCTGATACTCATCCACGAGTACGTGCGCAAACTGCTGGATATATTGTTCTCGCACATCCACATGATCACGCAACAGCGTTACGCAGTTTACCAATAAATCATCAAAATCCATGGACGTCAGCTCCTGTTTACGCTCTCTGTAACGTTGCAGAACTTGCATAACCATCCCAACATCCACGTCATGGCCATCAAAATGCTGCTCAATTGCGTCCAACAACGCAATCTGGCGATTCTGCGATTGAGAATGCACATGCAACAAGACATCCCGTTTGGGGAATTCCTTGGCTTTCAGTTTCTTTTCTTTGATACAAGCCGACATCAAGCTACGGGCGTCATCCTGATCAAGAATGGTAAAGCCTCTCGGAAAACCGATACGGCCTGCATGCCGCCGTAACATCCGGTTGGCAACATGGTGAAAGGTACCGCTCCACGGCATGCCTGCCCCAAATCCTCCCAGCAATGCAGAGGCTCGTGCCAACATCTCCTGGGCCGCGCGATTGGTAAAGGTAAGCAATAGAATCCGATCCGCAGGAATGCCGCGCGAAACCAGACACGCAACCCGATAAACCAGCGTACGCGTTTTACCTGTGCCTGCCGCAGCAAGGATTAAAGCAGGCCCATCACCCGCCGTTGCCGCAGCCAACTGCTCTTGATTTAACTCTTCCTTAAAATCCACCGTCACCTATACCCACCTATTCTGCCTTTTGCGGCAGCATAGCAGCCACAGAGATCCGGTCCAACTGTTGCTCCGCGCAATCCAATGCCTGCTGTACGGCGTCTGTCACGTCAGGCGCCACATGCGCCCGCAACCCCAGTACCGAGGCATCAGCCCCCGCATGCAGCATCGTGTGCAACACATCGCGTATCTTTACATGATCGGCAGAACGTAAAAGCACATAGGTATCTGAAGTGCCCGCCAGCGGAGCGAGATATCCGGCATCAACCAATAGCTTCACAACGGCATGTACAAAACGTACCGGAACCTTACGCTGTTGCACAAAACGACTTGTATCAAAAGGTTTTGCCGCACCATGCAGGGCCAAGCCGGCTTCACGCAAAATCATCACAGCCAGGATCAGACGCGCCACAATACTGGCATCTGCAGCATGTTTTTCCATCCGGTACGTGGCAGCATTTTCCACCGAGAAAGCAACCTCAGCCCCAAAAAGCACGATTTGCCAGCTCACATGCACCCACGCAAGTATAATCGGCACCACGGCAAAACTTCCATAAATGCGTCCATAACGCGCAGCCCCCACCTGAACCATGGCACAGATCCACAACCAGATCAGAAACAACACTGCGGCCACGAATCCGCCCGTTAATCCCGAACTCGCCTTCATCGAAGTATTCGGCATGAACATAATGAAAAAGGCAAACGCTAACGTCGTCATCGTAACCACGACCAAGCCCTTATAAAAGCCCGACTCCACAAATTGCTGCAAATACGCAGCAGTCTGGTCCGGCATATAGCTGACAAGCAAATCGACAACCGGTACCGAAGCAGCCGCCACGATCAACACGGGAAGAATCAACAACACGCTCAGATAGTCCGTAAAGCGCCGATAAATATTCCTGCCACGCGCAATGCCCCAAACACGATTAAAGGATCGCTCCACCCGGCCCAGCACCTCAATCACCATCCAAATTAACAAAATCAGACCTAACGTCCCCAAACGCGCAAAATTGATCTGATCCACACGATCAAAGGCTGCTTCCACCATAAGATTGATCCGCTCTGCGAGCTCCTGTTGCCCACCCCACTCTTCGTCATCTTCCCCCTCTAGCAACAAACCCAAACCAGCATGTGGATCATCATCCGTCTCCCCATCCGCATCATGGGCATCCGCTGATGCTTCGGGATCTTCCACAGAAACGGTTTGAAAGGTTTCCGTCCAATCCCGTACCCGATCCTGGACCCAGTTCTTGGCCGTATCTGCATCCCCCAAGCCGCGCGCCATCGATAACATCAAGGCCAAAACGGGCACGATCGCCATCAGCGAACTGAACGTGAGAGCTGACGCATGCATCGAGCATTCATCATCTCGAAACCCTTTGAATACCATCCAGATAATGCGCAAGAAACGAACACCAAAAGCTTTTGCCCCCGATAGTTCCTGGGCATTTGCATCCCAGATGCCCCAACGCAAATAATGACCAAGTCGATTCTTCTCCACCCGTAGCGTTTTCAGGTATTGCCGGATTCGCTGCATGTTCACATTTTTTCTCCTGTGAAAAGAAACACGTTACGACGTACGCCCATTGTAGATTACCCCGCCTCCGGCAGCATAATCAACTAATACCTTCGCAGCTTCTTCCCTGCATACGTCACGCGTAACAGTGATCCCACGCCGTTCTAAAGCCAACAGCCAGCCTGCCGGCTTTTCCCCCTCATCCATACCGATCGATTCAGCATCCTCACCCCGTGCACAACAAACAAGGCTGCGAACACCAGACCACGGAACAGCCCCCATGCACATCGCACAAGGCTCCGTACTCGTGACCAGCTCAAGCGCCGGCAAGGATGCCCCCCCCAAATCGTGCGTACCCATAACTTGCTGCGCGATCATCATCGCGACAATCTCGGCATGTGCAGATGAACAGCAAGCAGGCACAACCAGATTCACGCCAGGAGCAATCAGCAAACCGTTCGCCGGATCAAACACAGCAGCCGCAAAAGGCCCACCCGTATCTCGCTCGATATTTTCACGTGATAGCGCAACAACAAAAGATGCACGGTCCTCGACGCTTTTCAACCCTTCTGCCCAGGATTCGCAAAACGAACCCATCCAACCAGGTAAAGATAATGTGATTGATGGGAACAGCATCTACGCCTCAGGGTTAAGCATCCAATTACAATTCTGACAATGTTCTATACCGAAGCGCCTTCGGAAACAACAGTAATTGCATCGAAACAATATTATACCGAGCGCCCCCACCTCTGTCAGGGTCTCCATTCCTGACACAAAAGAGCGTTGCGCTTGCTACGCTGGATACCTCCCACTCCTTAACAATAGCGCAAACGATCCTTGGCCTTCGCAAGCGAAGACAGGTCACCATTTGGGACGGATGCTTTGGAAATACTGATTAAGATCCCAGTCAAAATAAGCGACGAAATCAAATTGGACCCACCATAGCTGATAAAAGGTAACGCCAAACCTTTTGTGGGCGCTAGCCCCGTTACAACCGCAATATTCACGACGGCCTGTAAACCAACCATCAATGTAATACCAAACCCTAGCAGACGCCCGAAACTATCTGGAGCACGAAAACTAATCAACATGCCACAAACAAAATACAACACAAACAACAACAAAACCGCACTAGAGGCCAATAACCCCAGCTCTTCTGCTATAATCGCAAAAATGAAGTCGGTATGCGCCTCTGGCAAATAAAAGCGTTTCTGCATACTATTGCCAAGTCCCCCCCCCGTGACACCACCCAGATAGAAGGCATACAGCGATTGTGTCAGATGATAAGCCTGATCCGGATACAATTCAGGAAAAAGAAAAGCCTTAACACGCCCCAGGCGGTTCGGGTTTTGTAAAATAAGTGTGCCAAACGCCCCCAGACCACTTACCATCAGCACCACCAGATAAGCAATACGCGTGCCACCAGCAAACATAATGGCAACACCTATCACGCCAATGATGAGGGTAGCGCCATAATCCGGCTCTAATACCAGAAGAACGGCAAAAATCCCCAACCCGGCGATCGGATAAACCAACCCTTTCAGAAACTGTCCGCCCTGGCGACCATAGCGACTCATATATGCCGCCATACCCGCTATAATCGCAATTTTGGCAAACTCAGAGGGCTGGATACGAAACGGGCCGAAACCCAACCACCTGGCGCTACCCTTCACACGAATGCCAATGCCGGGAATCAGCACCAGAGCCAGTAACAATGCACTCACGAGAAGCATCGGCCAACATAAGCGACGCCAGATGCGATAATCGAGTACCGATACGAAATAGAAAGACGGCACACCGAAGAGCAAAAGCCAAGTTAACTGTCTTTTAAGAAAAAAATGAGGGTCACTGCCGCGCGCACTACTCGTGCTGTATAGGATAACAAGCCCAACCAAGATTAGCGATGTAGTCGCGAAACGCAGAAGCGTGTCAACACGACGCATGTCCCCCCCTGCCGATTCCTGGCAATTAATCTACATCAGGAATGATTAAAACCCGCCCAGGAACCAGTATATTTGACTCAAGATCGTTGGCTTCTCGCAAATCAGCTATGCTAACATTGTATTCAGAAGCAACCGATAAAAGGTCATCCCCGATTTCGACCGTATGCGTCTGCGCCCCCGCAGGACCCGCAGTTACCGGTGGCAATGTTGTCGCATCCAGATCATCCTCTCCATCTTCTTCCAAGAGATCTGCTGGTTCCTCGTCCGCCGGCTCTTCGGAACGAGGCGTGGCTGTTTCCTCCACAGTACGCGCACCCGATGGCATCACCAGCTCTTGACCAACCTGAATGCGATCAGGATTGGAAATATTATTAGCCCGCATCAATTCCTGTTGGCTCACACCATGCCGATGCGCGATAACCGACAAACTGTCGCCAGCTTGTACAACATACGTTTCCCCCGCAGCAACTTCTCGCGCAGGCGTTGTTTCCAAGCGTGTTTCTGTTCGTGGTTGACTAAGATCAATCGACCCCGGGAGCTCTATCCGCTGCCCTACACGAATCGTGTCTGGGTCCGATATATGGTTCAAACGCATGATTTCCTGCATGGATACACCAAAACGGCGCGCAATGACAGAAAGAGCGTCCCCAGCAACCACAGTGTACGTGGTTGTTTCTCCACGAGGCGTAGTGGTTTCAGGTGCTGGAGCAGGATCTTCCCGCGGCGGCATCGGATCCGGACGGTGAACAGGCTCCACAGGTGTAGGCCGAACATCATCCGTTTCCTGACGCGGAGGCATGACAAACTCATCATCACGCGGTAGGGGGGCGCGCGTTGTCCCACAACCTTGCGTTAACAACAAACCACCAAAAGCTACTAAATGAGCTCCCGCAACCAATCCTACTACTCGACTCTTCTTCATGACCCTCTCCTCATTCTTTCTTTTTTCGGGCTACGATCAAATCAGCAAACCGTTCTCCCCGTTCTGCATAAGAGCGAAACTGATCAAAACTGGCACAACCGGGAGATAACAACACGACATCACCGGCTTGCGCATACATACAAACATTCCGAATGGCATTTTCAAGCGTCTCACACAATCTGGTGGGAACCACATCTTTCCATGCCTGCTCTAACGTTATCGCTGCTTCTCCTATAAGGTACACACATGACACATGCTTTTTCAATACTTGATTGGCAACAAATACATCCTTTTCTTTCAATACGCCTCCAGCAATTAAATGAACAGGTCCCTTTTGCATCATGATCCCAGCACACATGGCAGCAATATTGGTCGCCTTGGAATCATTTACAAAACGAACCCCCCCGATATGACCGACGCACGTACAACGGTGCGGCAAGGGCTCAAACGCTTGCAAGGAGGCCTCCCACAAGGCCGGTGTGCAGGAAAGGCAGGCCGAAAGCAAGGCGACTGCGGCTGCCGCTGTCTGACCTGTGATAGGATGATCAAAATATGTATCTCGCACCGATAGATGGACGGGACCTTCCTCCTTGGGCAACCTACCACTGACCGCGTGCAATGAATCATCGTAGTGCCATCTGGGCATCGCCCCCCCAAAGGATATCCAAACAGGCTCACATACGATGCGTTCCCGCAAAACAGCCTGAACAGCAGGCATCAACTCATTTGCAATCACAGCAACAGTGCCAGGACCCATCTGCGCAAAAAGACGGCACTTCACGGCAAGATACGAAGCCATGGTGCCGTGTCGGTCCAGATGATCTGGTTGAATATTCAGTAATACAGCACCATGTGGACGAAAATGCCGAACCGTTTCAAGCTGAAACGAACTCACTTCAATGACCAACCAGTCTAAATAGCGGCTTGCAGAAACCAATTCGCACAAAGGAACACCTATGTTCCCACCCGATTTTGACCTTGCCCCACTGTAGCGTAGCATGTGGTCCAGCAAATGAACCAGCGTGCTTTTGCCATTCGTCCCTGTGACGGCCAGAATCGGACATTCACAATAACGATACCCCAGCTCAAGCTCCGAAATCACATCACGACAAACAGAGCGCGCCGAACGAACCCATGCGTGATCTTGCGGAATCCCCGGGCTAACCACAACCACATCAAATGCACCCTCCGGAAGATGGGCCTGATGCAGCAGAATCTGAACCCCTATATCCCGCAACGAATCAAGCACTTCGGTATTTGCGCTACCGCTCCCTTGATCCAAAATGGTCGTATCGTAATGCAAGGATTGCAACAAACGCGCGGCCGCCACACCACTTCGCCCCAATCCTAACACAAGAGCCGCTTTCATCATGCATCGTTCCCGTTTGCCGACGACCGGATCGCTAGCGCAGTTTTAGCGTCAAAAGCCCTAGTAACGCAAAAATAATGGATAAAATCCAAAATCGGATCGTAACCTGTGTTTCACTCCAGCCAGCTTTTTCAAAATGATGATGAATAGGCGCCATCCGCAACACACGCCTGCCGGTTAATCGAAACGATGCAACCTGAAGAATCACGCTTAATGCCTCCATCACGAATACACCGCCAACAACCAAGAGCACCACTTCCTGCTTGATCAAAACCGACACAATACCAATCCCCCCACCTAAAGCCAAACTGCCAGTATCGCCCATAAACACCTGGGCGGGATGGCAATTGTACCACAGAAACCCAAGGCTGGCCCCTGCAATCGCACCGCAAAATACGGCTAACTCTCCTGCACCCGGAACAAACGGTATGTACAAATAGTCGGCAAATATCGCATGACCCGCAAGATATGCCATCGCTAAATAACTCAAGGAGGCCGAACTCGAACAACCCACAGCTAAACCATCCAGCCCATCTGTCAAATTAACAGCATTGGTAGCGCCCACTAACACGAGAAATACAACCAGAAAGGCCCCTATCAAACCAATGTCACCTAGTATAGGTTCCTTATGAAAAGGAATCATGAATTCGCGTAAACGCACACCCGCCTCAGGATCGCGCGATAGAACCCAAACCACGATGCACGTCCATACAAGCTGCAAGACAATTTTTTTACGGGCCGACAAGCCCCCCGTATGCCGGTGTCGTATTTTCAGCAAATCATCCGCAAAACCAATACCCGCCATTACCAGAAGGGTTGCCAGCGCAATTTGGATCAGCAAGTTTGTCGGCTGTGCCCAAAGCAGACAGGAAACCGTGATGCTTCCGACAATCAAGACACCTCCCATTGTGGGGGTGTCTTTCTTATGCTGGTGGTCCGGCGCATTGCCTGTCCGCACCTGCTGTCCGATGCGAAAAACACGTAAGCAACGAATCGTGAAAGGCCCTGCCAAAAGACAGACAAACAGCGATGTGCCTGCTGCCGCAACCGTGCGTACGGTGATATACTGAAACACACGTAAAGGGGAAAACCAACTTTCCAGTAAACTTAAATAATATAACATGCAATCCCTTTATACATCCAAAAACCGCACGAAACAGGCTCCATGCAACACCCCACGCCAGCATCATAACCAGGCAACGCACGAACATAAGGCGCAAACCTGCATTCCCCCAAATCAATACGTGCCATTTTTTCAAATCACCACAGCATTACAAAAAGCATGCTGCCAATTACTCTTCCCCCCACAACATCAAGTCTGGGGGATCCCCATTGTTCAGGTCATCTTCCTCATTCCGTTTAACCACGAATCCGGCAAACCCGCGCGAAACCGCTCTGGCAGAAAACGAAGGTTCCTTTGCATGCAAGGACAGATCAGGCTTTCTTCGCTCCGATGCTGTGCGCGCTGAAACAGGTTGCCGTATAGCGACCGTTTGCATAATGCCCCCCTCTCTTGCTGTTTTTTATCCTCTTTTGAAAAAGGGTAATAGATTTTCCAACTGCACACCGCGAGACCCTTTCAGCAAAATGCTATCACCTTCCGACAGTCGCGGTCTCAACCAATCACCAGCTTCCGATACCGTAGCAAATGCCGCCACACGGTTCTCATCCATACCGGCCCGCAACGCTGCCTCTCGAACCGTCTGGGCATGTAATCCCACGGCAATCATGCCCGCCCAATCGCCAGCGGCTACATGCGCACCCAACTCCTTGTGTGCTTGTACGGCATGACCGCCCAATTCAAGCATGTCTCCCAAAACTAACCATTTATGCCCCTGTGAAAGCATTTCCGCATACGTCTCTAATGCGGCCTTCATACTGATAGGATTTGCATTGTAGGCGTCATTTACGATCGTAAAGGGGCCATGCGGTTGAATCTCCCAGCGCATGGGAGGAGACCGATATGCTGAAAAGCCTTTGCGTATCTGTTCCCAACTACAACCTGCCGCACGGGCAACCATCACGGCAAGCCCGGCATTCACGACATGATGCCTGCCAGGCCCTGGCAAAGGCATTTCTTGCGCAGCACTGCCACCCTCATAAACCAGCAAGTTGCCTTGATGACTCCGAACATGCATGTCTGCATCAGACTGCTCATCATCTAAACCAAGCGTGTAAAGGGAACAAGGTACGGCATCCTGTAAGATTGCAAAATAAGGATCTCCACGATGCAAGAACGCCGCCCCGTCGTGTGGAAGCGCACGCAACAACGCAGCCTTCTCTACTGCAATCCCTTCCACATTGCTGAAATTTTCAAGATGTACCGGGCCAATCGTGGTGATGACAGCCCAATCCGGCGTCAAGATCTCCGCCAAGGGCCGAATTTCCCCAGGATGATTCATCCCGATTTCAAAAATCCCGAACCGCGTCTCTCGTTCCATGGATAACATACTGAGAGGTAGCCCGATATGATTATTCCAATTCCCTTTTGTACATGTTGTCGGTCCGCGCTGTGACAGTAATGCCGCCGTCATTTCTTTGACCGTGGTTTTGCCGACCGATCCTGTAATGCCTGTAATCAAAGCACCAACACGATGACGATGCATCGCCGCTAGTCTACCTAAAGCACCAACAGTATCAGAAACAACCAGCAGGGCTTTGCCCGAAATGCCCGACAGCGTTTGTAGAGATGCTTCATCCACCATCGCGGCGGCGGCCCCCTTTTGAAAAGCCTCTGCAACCAAGCTATGCCCGTCCAGGTGCGCGCCACGAATAGCCACATAAAGATCACCAGGGGCTAAACGACGCGTATCATGGCAAATCCGCAATATCGAAACCGATGGTTGTTGCAACCATTGTCCCTCGGTAGCACGCATCAGCCAGGCAGGGTCAAAGAGGAAGTTCTTGCCTTTCATCCTTACACATATCCTTGTTCCCGTAGGAGATCCATCGCCACCTCCGCGTCATCAAAGGGCAACATGCGCCCTTCTACCTCTTGGTACGACTCATGCCCCTTACCCGCAATGCAAACCGTATCCCCCGGCTGTGCTTCGGAAAGAGCCAAGCGTATCGCTTCTTTTCGGTCGACTTGAGAAGTCACGACAGCACCGGCCGGAAAGGCATCAAGTATATCTTCTATGATTGCTTCAGGCGTTTCATTGCGAGGATTATCCGTGGTTACATAAGCCACGTCACTATTTTCATAAACAGCCCGCCCCATCATCGCACGCTTACCCCGGTCTCTGCCCCCCCCACAACCAAACACAACACGTAATTTGCCCGATGTATAACAACGCAACTCCTGCAGCACACATCGCAGCGCATCATCCGTATGGGCGTAATCCACGAAAACCGTAAACGGCGCGTTGCATGGCACGCGTTGCAAACGCCCCCGCACTTGACGCACACGGCCCAAACCGGCAACCACGGCATCAGGTGAAACCCCCAGCGAACAAGCCAGCGCGAAACACAGCAACGCATTACTGATATTATGCTTGCCCGGAAGCTGCAACATGACTTCATGCCTGCCCCACGGCGACCGCACACCAAAACGACTGCCTTCCAACGATGTCCGATCGAGTGAAGCGACAACGTCTGCGCGCGATGAAAGACCAATACGGATAACATCGCATGCCAAAGACTCGGATGCCAAACGCGTCCCCCAAGGATCATCAATATTCACAACCCCGATACGCCCCGCCGGCAAATCCCGAAACAAACGCGCTTTCGCATCAAAATACGCATCCATCGTTACGTGATAATCCAAATGATCTTGCGTTAAGTTGGTAAATCCAACGGCATCAAAGTCAACGCAGTGCGTCCTTTTCTGCACCAGCGCATGCGATGAGACTTCTAGCACGGCAGCCTTGCAAGCAGATTTCACCATATCATGAAGTAAGTGCTGCAATGTGACAGAATCTGGCGTCGTACGCGTTGCCGATATGCTTCGTCCGCCGATTTCATAAGCAATGGTACCAACCATACCCGTAGCCATTCCGGACTGCTCCAACACAGCCTTCAACAATGTCGTTGCCGTCGTTTTCCCATTGGTCCCTGTTATCCCAACGACACGTAAAGCGCTGGAGGGATCCCCAAAAAATCGACTTGCAAGTTTCGCTGCGGCCAAGCGGCAATCATCAACCTTTAATACGGCAACGCCAGCCGGCACCCGTATCGCTTCTTCTGTCACGATAACCGTAGCACCCCGCCGGATCGCATCCTCCACATAATGGAGACCATTCTGATGCGTCCCGCTAATCGCGATAAACAGCCAACCAGACCGAATCTCACGCGAATGCATGCTAATACCCGCCACAACGGCACGCATCGAGGTGCGCGTTGTCACCCTTGCATCCAATAACTTACATATCTCAGATATCGTCATACTCTTACCTTCCCGAGACGTCCTGCGAAGATTGAACCATTTGCATACGCGAGGAAGACCGATCACCATATAACCCTAGATACCGACTGACTTCCTCTCCAATCGCAGCAAAAACGGGCGCAGCAACGCGACCTCCACCCGTCACGGGACGCGGTTCATCCGCAACAATGACCATCGCAATCACGGGATCATCGGCAGGAAAGAAACCCGCAAACGACGCAATATAATCCGTATTGGAGTATCCCCCCGGCCCCGGCTTTTGGGCCGTTCCGGTCTTGCCCGCCACCTTCATGCCCGCAAAGACAGCGCGTCTCCCGGTACCAAAATCGAGCGTTGATTGATGCAGCAATTCGCGCATCGTGGCGGCCGTATCGCTCCGTATCACACGGGCCACCACAGAGGGTTGATTCTCCATAACCACTTCTCCATCGGCTGTCAGAATCCTGCGCACGACATAAGGACGCATACGATACCCATCGTTGGCAATGGTGCTTTGGACGGTTAGTAATTGTAACGCCGTAGTCGCAATCCCTTGCCCAATCGGGATACGCGTTGGACTTATACCATACCAACGCTCAGGCGGATGAAAGATGCCCGCTTCCTCCCCGGGCAAATCGATTCCCAACGGTTGCCCGAGACCAAAATCACGAAAGTATTGATAAAGCCGGTCATTGCCAAGCATCAGTGACATTTTGGCCGTTAGAATGTTGCTGGAGCGTTGTAACCCCTCTGTGACCGTTAAATATCCTTGTGCCGAAACATCACGCAAAGGACGACCTTTATAAAGCCAGGAACCATTCTCAGCGTGAAATACGGTCTCCGGCGTCACAATACCCTCATTCAGCGCAGCGGCAAACGCTGCCGGCTTCAAACTGGACCCCGGTTCAAAGTTTACACCGATAGCACGATTTAACCGCTGATCCGCTGTCGAATGGCGAAAATCATTTAAATCATATGCCGGCCTGGAAGCCATCGCCAGAATTTCACCCGTGCGGATATCTTGTACAATTGCCCAAGCTGCCTTAGACCGCGACGACGAAAGTAAAGCATCCAGTTCGCGCTCCACCACAAGCTGTATATGCTGATCGATCGTCAACTCGATCTTGTGACCGGGATCCCCCGGATCGGCAACCACACGCTCCGTGTAGATTTCGCGACGTAAAGCATCCAAACGGCCCTGGATCACGCCCGGACGCCCACGTAAATAGCGATCATAATGCTGCTCTACACCAGCACTGCCAACCCCCTCATGATTGACAAAACCTAAAACATGGCAGGCCAAGGCCCCATGTGGATAATAACGCAAATGCGCAGGACGCATGAAAACCCCCGTTAAATTCTCCTCGGAGATCGCACGCGATAATTCGCGCGGTACAAACATGCTAATCCGTGTATACCGTCGACCGGGCTGATGCAATTTCACCGCAACGGCATCCACCTCCAAGTCCAGCAGTTCCGCCAATCGGGATGCCGTCGGGATCAATGCATCCGCCTCTAAGACGACTTGCGGGTCCGCAACAACATGATCAGCCGCCATGTCCAACGCCAACAAGGAAGTCGTCCCCGAGCCATCTACAATCGTTCCACGACGCCCCAGAAGGTCCTGCTTAAAGCGATGCATGCGTTCGATCTGTTCCAATCGAGCCTCATGAGGGCCAAGATGAAGCATCGCCAGGCGAACCCCTAAGACGGTGCTCACCGAAAGCATGAGAAAACCCATCAGGCAAAACCGAAACAACATGCCACGATCATTCATACCCGCCCGTCCTGCCGGTGCCGGCATAACGATTCTCGCCTGTTACCTCGTTGCCCACATCAACGAGTTGATCCCCCCGCATATCTGAAAGCATAACCACTTGGTCTCTTTCAGGCCAATCCATCTCAATCCCGTTGCTGGCCAGACTTCTACGAATCTGATCAACAGACCGCAACCGATTCCAGCGCATCTCCTCCGTCAACAAACGCTCACCCAGTTCCTGCGAATATTGTTCCAAACGCTGAATCTCGCGCCCAACCGCGTCACTCGTTGCCTTTACCCAAAGAGTCCCAATCAGCAAGGTCATGGCCAGCACGACAAAAACCGCCATGGGCACACGATGCGCATAGCCATTTACCCGTTTACGACGATTTCTTCTCTTTTTGGTTCTCATAACTCCCCCTTGTGTCAAACCTCAAGCAACTCGTTCAATCCCCCGCAACCGCGCAGACCGACTGCGGGGATTCGTTCCACGCTCCTCAACAGAAGCTTCCAATGCCTTGCGCGTTAAAAGATCCACTTTGGGCAATGCGCCTTCCCAGCGACTGCCTCCCTGCATGAGCGCAACCTCACGCCCCGCATGCGCACGAAAAAAATGCTTTACCTTACGATCCTCTAAGCTGTGAAAGCTGATTACCGCCATTCGACCGCCCGCCCGCAGCAGGTTCAACGCAGCCGCTAAACCAGCATCAATACCGTTCAACTCATCATTCACAGCAATACGCAAAGCCTGAAAACAACGCGTTGCGGGATGCCTGCGCGCAGAAGCCGTGCCGTGTCGACGCCCCAGCGCTTGTTCCAATACCTCCGCCAAATCCAAAGTTTCACGAAAGACCTGCGTCGCACGCCGCGCCACAATGGCGCGTGCCGCACGCCGTGCACCACGCTCTTCCCCATAACGAAAAAACAAATCCGCCAGATCTGCCTCATCCCAAGTGTTGACAATGTCTGCAGCCGTCACGGGCGAACGCTGATCCATCCGCATATCCAAAGGCCCTGATTCCCGAAAACTGAAACCACGCGCGGGAGTATCCAGTTGTTCGGACGACACACCAAAATCCAACACAACGCCATCAACAGCTTCAAATCCCGCGCCCCGCACGAGAGCATCCATGTCGCGATAGTCGCCATGCAAAGCCAAGAAGCGGTCACCATACCCCCCCAAGCGCTTCCGGCAACGCGCCAAAGCGTCCGCATCACGATCAATACCAATCAACCGCCCCGCATCCCCTAAACGCGACAAAACAGCCTCGGCATGGCCACCGGAACCCAGTGTGCCATCCACATAATATCCATTTTCTTTCACCCGTAGCAGTTGCACGACCGCCTCCAACATCACCGGCTGATGCATCACGCCTCACTCCGGTTAAAAATCCACATAAAGCCCCGCTTCGGCCAACTTCTGCTGATCCACAAGCCCGCTGTCCGTTCGTAATGACGGATTCCAGAGCTGGAATTTATCCATTGCCCCAACGAGCTGGACCTGCTCTGTAATTTGCGCAAACTGTAAAAGCTTGTCGCTAATCCGAACACGACCCTGCGTATCCCAGGACACCAAATCTGAATCGGCGCCCAACGCACGTGTAAATGCCATTACACGCTTGTCCGCCAAGGAATGCCGCCGAATCCGCTCTAGCCGACGTGCCACATCGCCCGCAGGCAATACATTCAGGCAACACTCATGAAAGTCCGGCATCACAAATAAACTTTTGGGCTCCCCTACCTGCGAACGCCAAACAGACGGAATGGTTATCCGTTTTTTCGGATCCAGAGAATGAGTATAGGACCCGACAAACATGCCGATCCCTCCTAAACTCTCTAAAATATTTGGACCGCCATCTTCCACCACAGACCTCCACTATAAACCACTCCTTGACACTTTATGACACTTTCCCCCACCAAATGTCAAGAAGCTTACAAGCAATTTCATCCAAATTCTGTAAAAACCTGAAAACCAGACAGATACGTAAATTGCGGGAAAAAGCATACCGAGAAAGCTGTTTGCCCGAAAAAAGACAAACAGATCTCGATATCCCTTGTCTCGCACCTTGTCTCGCACTTCGTCGATTTGGACAAGGTGCGAGACAAAGTTAGTCCCATCCTCTCACGGGGTGGCTCTGTAAAAGTTATTGGGTTGCGGATGGAATCTGCGTTAGCAGACTATCCCCTACATTGGATCCATAACAAGCCCTGGTTGCCATGCGAAAGCAGGCCAAGAATAATAAAAAAGGGATGACATGAGAATCCTGATTGCCCTGAAAGTAAAAACATGTAAGGTAAACAGATAGTAGCAGGAATGCATTGCTGTGATAGAAAGTAATGGGCAACCCTCAAAATCATGTAGTAGACCATTTGGAACCAGAGCGCGAAATATGGCCAAAACCAAGAAAAAGCAACCCAGTCAAACCGATATCGGACAAGAGCCCAATGTGGAGCACCTCCATCCGGGCGACGATAGTTCCGACATCATACTAGCGCGCGACTTATTGCCGGAATCCCTACTCGTGATTCCGCTACAAGACCGGCCCATCTTCCCCAAAATGACGGTTCCTCTTGTGATTGATAACCCTGGGATTGCAGAAACGCTAATCAAGCAAGTCGAGAATGGATCTCGCTATGTAGCACTAGTATTGCGTCAGCCAGACGAAGAATCTCAACAGGATGAGGAACATACATCAAAAGCCCCTCCTTCGCTCTACCGCGTAGGAACCGTTGCCGAAGTTATTCGAATGGCCAAAGGCGATTCCGGTCGCGAAATACAAGTTTTGCTAACCGCCGTGCAACGCTGCGAAGTCACCCGCATTCTGCAATACAAGCCCTGTATTCTGGCCAATGTCGAGTATGTGACCGAAACCGAGATGTCGGAAAATCATGACATGAAGGCATATTCCCTGTCTGTTGTCCGTTGCATCAAGGAACTCATCCAACTCAATCCACTATATAAGGAAGAGCTCAGTATCTTCATGCAGCACTCCAACATTCAAGACCCCGGACGACTGTGCGATTTTGCTGCTGCTCTAACTACGGCCAAACCTGCGGAGTTACAGGAAATCCTCGAGACTTTCCGGATTCGCGAGCGTCTGAAAAAAGTGCTGGCCCTGTTGAAACACGAATTGGAAATCACCCGGCTGCAGGCACGGATCACGAGCGAAATCGAAAGTAATATGAACCGCGCGCAACGTACCTTTTTCCTGCGCGAGCAATTAAAGGCAATTAAGAAAGAACTGGGCATTGAGAAAGAAGGAAAAGAAACCGAAATCGAGCGTTTCGAAAAACGCATCGAAGAACTGCAGCTAACCGAAGAAGCGCGTGGCCGTATCGACGAGGAAATGGAAAAACTACGCTTGCTGGAACCCGCCTCGCCCGAATTCAGCGTCACGCGCAATTACCTCGAATGGCTCACATCCCTGCCTTGGGGCATTGCATCCAGCGACAGCATTGACTTGTTGCGTGCGGAAAAAGTTCTCAATGCAGACCATTTCGGACTGGAAGACGTCAAGGAGCGTATTCTGGAATTTCTGGCCGTCGGAAAGCTCAAAGGCACGATTTCCGGATCCATCCTATGCTTTGTAGGGCCCCCCGGAGTCGGCAAAACGTCTATCGGACGATCCATTGCCAGTAGCATTGATCGCGAATTCTATCGCTTTTCACTCGGCGGGATGCGGGATGAAGCCGAAATCAAAGGACATCGCCGCACATACATCGGAGCCATGCCGGGCAAATTCATTCAGGCAATCAAAACCTGCAAAACCAACAATCCCGTCATTATGCTCGATGAAATCGATAAAGTCGGAGCCAGTTTCCATGGCGATCCAGCCTCGGCATTACTGGAAGTACTCGATCCCGAGCAAAACATCAATTTCCTGGATCACTACCTAGACGTACGCTTCGATCTTTCCAATGTCTTTTTTGTCTGCACGGCCAACCAGCTCGACACCATTCCCAAACCATTACTGGACCGAATGGAAATCATCAAGCTGGCAGGGTATATCACCGAAGAAAAGCTTCAGATTGCACGTCGCTACTTGATTCCCAAGCAATTGTCTGCACATGGTCTCTTGAAGAAACAGGTTAACATCAGTGTCACCGCGCTACGGGAAATCATCGATGGGTACGCCCGTGAACCCGGCGTTCGCACCTTGGAAAAACAAATCAAGAAGATCTTGCGCAAAGTGGCCCGTGAAGTTGCTGGCGCGAAGAATCCCAGAAAAGCAACACGCAAAATTTCCACGGTCAACGATGTCTCCACATATCTGGGAAAACGTATCTTTCATGATGAGAATGCATTTTCCGCACCAGCGCCGGGCGTCGTCACCGGCCTCGCATGGACAAGTCTTGGCGGGGATGTGTTGCATATCGAAGCAGCCAAACTCAACACGGGGAAACCCGGCTTCAAACAAACCGGACAGCTCGGCCAAGTCATGGTCGAATCCTCTGAAATCGCCTACAGCTACGTTCGTGGTTGGCTTGATCGCGACGAGCCTGCACGTAAGATCTTTGCCGAGTCCTTTTTCCACTTGCATGTTCCGGCAGGCGCAACCCCCAAAGATGGTCCTTCTGCGGGTATCACCATGGCAGTAGCCTTGGTCTCCTTGGTAAAAAACAAAGCCGTACGCAAATCTTTAGCCATGACCGGCGAACTATCCTTGACCGGACAGGTCATGCCCATCGGCGGGGTAAAGGAAAAAACCATTGCCGCCAAACGTGCAAAAATCAAACAGATTATCTTTCCGGCAGAAAATCAAAAGGATTTCGAGGAACTACCCGACCACATTAGAAAGGGAATGAAGCCGCACTTTGTTACACACTTTAATGAGGTGGCACAAATTGCGCTCGGAACCAAATAAAACAGGGTCACACTAGATGCAAAATATCATACTGGTTGGTTTCATGGGTACCGGCAAAACGGCTGTCGCCAACATCCTGAACCGCAAAACGGGCATGCCGCTACTGGACACCGACACCATCATCGAACAACGCGCCGGCAAACCCATCACGGCTATTTTTGCCGAGGATGGCGAACCTGCCTTTCGCGTACTCGAGAATCAGGTGGCAGCAGAGTTGGCCAAACCATCCGGCAGCATCCTTTCCACCGGTGGCGGCATCGTGAAAAATCCGGCAAACATCGAGTTGCTTGCAAAAGGCGGTATCGTCTTTTGCCTGCAAGCCAGCGTGGATGAAATTCTTCGCAGAGTCGAGGGCGACACCACACGCCCCCTTTTGCAAACACCGGATCGACGCGGCAAAATCGAGAGCTTATTAACCGAACGCGCGCCCCTCTACGCCGCTATCCCCCACCAGATCAAAACCGATGGTAAAACCGTCGACCAGGTCGCCGATGAAATTCTGAAATTCTACTCATCTCATCTATCGTCCTGATCTGCGGATTCTCCGACGATAAGAAAAATCGACCAAGTCCGGCATTTGGGCAGCCAAGATCATGCAAAGCCCATAAATTGCCAGACGGGTCATGGGCCCAGACGACGGCTGAATGCCTGCAAGCCGACGCCCGGCCGCATGAATCCGGCTTTCCGCATACGGGGGGCGACACCACCCCGGAAGCCGTGGCGGGGAACCTGCCCCGATCCCGCTTAGCGGGAGAGGGTGCAGCAGGTTCCATGACGCGGCTGGAGGGTAACGGGAGCGCGATTGCTGCACCAGAAGCCACCGACATCGCCAGACGCGCAGCAGATGGCGTGCTTTTTGCTTGTCTTCCGAAGCTGCAAGCGAAGGAGGGCCTCAAAGCAAAAAGCATGACATCTGCGGTGCCCGCGCATAGTACCGCCTGTCCCGCCGGAGCCTTGGCGTAGGAGGAAGCGCCGATAGGCGACGAGGGTGGTAGAGAATGGCAGCTAAGGCAAAACAAGTAGTGGTTTATTGGGAACTAAAAGTGCCCATACCATAAACCGTTCGTGAGCAGAACTCGCGAGGGATGACCGTAACTGTTCGCTTCGTCATCATCATCCAAAAGAGCATATAAGTAATATCGTCGCGGGCGACTAAGAAATATCTTAATGTAATTGGTACTAATGTGGATATGGGAGGGCTCTAAAGCACGGAGGTCATCAGGAAGTCGAGAGTCATTTTCATATGAGAAGCCGCCATCTACCGACGAAAAGCTTAATCCTTTTGAACTATCTCGCGTTAGAGGCTGAAAGTCACTATCAAATTGATCATAAGATGTAATCATCTCTCGACATGCTGCAAGTATGGCAGCGTGATCTAAGCTAAAGACGCGACGGCGGCCCGTATGATTTGATATAACCAATTGAGATACAGAGTAAACAATGTAGATCAATACAACTAAAGCAAAGGCTATTAGCGTTTTAAACAATATACGGTATATCTTACTCGATGAAAATTTCATATATCTTCCTTATGGACATAGAGTGTTCATCGCCTGTCTTGTCTAGCATGCCGTAGACCTTGGTGATGATAATATTTTCTGGCACGATGATCATCTAGTGCCCCTTGCAGCGTAGCACGAACACCAAAACCTTGCGACCAATACGTCGGGATACTATCACAATAGAACAATAAGGCTCTGACTAACGTCAATCCGGCTCTCGCTCTAAAATCTCCAAACTCCTGGCTTAATGCATAGGCTGGCGCGTAGTTACCGAAAGCACTCGGTGTATAATCCACCCCCCTGTGCCTAAAGATTATATGCACCGGGCGGCGTGCTGTCCACTCATCCTCTAAAGCCCTGATATCTCGATCATCTTCAAAAGACCAACTGTAAAGGGGCCCCAGATTCCTAAGTAAGTCAATAGTACTATAACCACCCCAGCGATCAGCTAAATCAGATTGATACCGTTGCAAATGCTGCCTTCCACTACGAACATCATCCGGACATAATCCCAGCGGATCCACAAACATCACCGGGTTATTTGCGAAGGCGACATACTGGTTGAGCCCGCCGTTGATGCCGATGGGGTCTTTGGAGAGCCAGCGGCCGGTGATTGGGTCGTACCAGCGGGCGCGGAAGTTGTAGAGGCCGGTGGCCCAGGAGTATTCGCGGCCTTGGAAGAGGAAGCGATTTCCGAGGGCTGACTCGGAAATGGGTTGGCCGAAATCATTGTATACACCTAGGATGTTGCCCCAGGCGTCGTAGCGGTAGGATTCGACGA
>PXBF01000076.1 GCA_003567005.1 PVC group bacterium | reverse complement strand
CCGTTTCCCACTTGAGATGCGGCATAATATTGGTGACCGTACGCGCTGTGATGCGCGGCACGCGCAATAAATCCTCCGGCTTTGTAAACGGACGATGTTCGAGGATATGTCTTGCCGTCACCGGCCCTACCCCCGGCAACATCTCCAACTCCCGGAGTTCTGCTTCATTGATGTCTATCGGACCTGCCGGAAAGCGCACGCTCTCGTGTATTTCACGTAACTCCGCAAGCTCTTTGCGTGATTCCGCACGAGCGGCAATTAACCGGCTTGCATCGGATGCCGACCAGATACCTTCTCGCTCTAGCATCGCCGCACTTTCCAAATCGGAAAACCAAGCCGCACCATCTGCAGCAGAACGCCCATCCGGCAACCGACGACGCACGCCATACGCGCGTGCGAGCCCCTGCTTAACCAATAGGGAGGCAAAGTCTTCGCCATCGGCCGTCTCGACAAAGGCATAGATGCGCCGTGAAACAGATCGCCCGGGCGCCGTAGCACGTGCCGTGTAAACGGTAAAAGGCCGCGATAGTTGCTCCCGTGCAAAATCAGCCGCAACTTCTCCAAAATGTACGGTATCGCGATGATGGCGTAATCCGAAATAACGCGTCTGATCCCTTACCCTGCGTGCATCCGTTTCGGACGCGGCACTCGTTTCAGGTGTATCTACGTAATACAACCGCAACAAATGCTGCTCGCCATCATGTGCAACATAGAAACTGTCACCATCATTCGAAGGATGATCCACCCAAACCACATTTTCCCAACGCTCCAGACCCCCAAATGTATCATCCCCAAAGACCGGATCATGTAGCACTGCGGCAAAAATGCCAAAAAAGAAAAACCAGATGTATGCTTTTGCCCATGCCATGACGCAACTACTTTTTGGCAGTCGTCTTTTCAGATTTCGAGGATTTCGAGGATTGTGCACTGCTATCTTTCGACGTACTCGCTGAGGCACTCTTTTCCTTCTTGGCTGCTTCGTGATAATCTTTGCTACGATAGTCGGTTTGATAAAAACCGCTACCCTTGAAAAGGATACCCGCTCCCGTACCCAAGGCACGACGGATTTTACAACGGCATTTCGGACACCGTTTTAGCGGTTCATCCTTCATACTCTGAAAAACTTCGAACCGATGGTCGCACTTCGTGCACTCATATTCATATGTTGGCATCTGATACCTCTACTATAGATCGTCAAATAAAAATTTCGTGAAAAATACGCTTACCCCGAGAAAAAGTCAACAACACCGTCCGCTGCATCTGCTCCTACCCACACAGACGGCGCAATGCTGGCGTTGGCCGAAGAACGCGGCCGTCCGGACGCATGCAAACATGATGTGTATATCCCGTCATCAATAACGTATCATCTCGATATACTTCGTACCGAATTCGAAGGCGAACCCCGGAAAGCCGAAGACATTCGGAACAAACCGTAATCAGATCGTCATACCGAGCTGGAAGATGATATTCGCAATGCGCCTCCACAACGGGCAACATGACGCCATCTTGTTCCATCTGCGCATAGGGCATCCCCGCTTCACGCAACAGCGCATTACGAGCCATCTCGAAATACACAAGATAATGGGCATAATAAACAACGCCCATCTGATCTACATCAGCATAGGGAATCCGGATATCATGCCGATAGGTCGTGGACATGCTACAATACCGCCTTGTCGATCCCGCTACGGATTTCTTGCACGCATTCTGTCAAACGACCTTCGCGTGCCGCCGTGATCAGTGCACTTCCTACAACAACAGCATCGGCAGACGTCGCAACCGTTGTCGCCTGTTCGCCACTGCTCACTCCAAATCCAACTGCTATTGGAAGATTCGTAACGGATCGAACCGCCGTCAAACGTTCACCAAGATCCGCCCGCACAAACTGACGAGCACCCGTAACCCCCGTAACCATAATGTAATACACAAATCCGCCTGCATCCGACAAAATCATGCGTAATCGTGCCTGGCTAGTCGTAGGTGCAGCTAAGGGGATGCGATGCAACCCGTTCTCACGCAAGGGGTCCGCCATTTCTCCCGACTCTTCATAAGGTAGATCTACAACGAGAATCCCATCGACACCTGCATCCGCTGCATCTCGAGCCAATTGTTCATACCCATAGCGAAAAAACAGGTTCACATACCCAAATAAAACAATAGGTTGATCGTAATCCTTGCGGAGTCGACGAACGAGATCTAGAACCTTTGGAAGCGTCATACCACCTTCCAGCGCCCGCAACGAGGCTGCCTGAATCACAGGGCCATCTGCCGTAGGATCTGAGAAGGGAACGCCTAACTCCAGAATGTCTACCCCATGATCCAATGCTGCACGTATGTCTGCTTCTGATTGATCGATGTTCGGATCGCCCGCCGTTAGAAAAGCTACAAATCCCTTGCGACCTGCCTCTCGCAACGCCTGCATTTTGGCATCAATCCGATTCATGTTTCTCCTTCATTATCTGTAAAACCGTTTCCATATCCTTGTCACCACGTCCAGAAAGGTTAATCACAAAAGCCGCTTCCGAACCATACTCTTTTGCAAGCTTCTGCGCCTCTGCTAATGCGTGCGAACTTTCCAACGCCGGAATAATCCCCTCCAAACGTGTTAACGAGAAAAACGCATCTAATGCTTCCTCGTCGGTAACCGCATGATATGCCACACGTCCCGTCTGGGCCCAATGCGCATGCTCAGGCCCCACGCCAGGATAATCAAGGCCAGCGCTTACCGAATGCGCATTTTGAATCTGTCCCTCAGCACTTTGCAATACGTAGGATTTACTGCCATGCAAAATACCGACCTGCCCCCCCACGATGCTAGCAGCATGCTTTCCCGTGCCAACACCATATCCAGCCGCCTCAACACCGATCAGTTCGACATCTGTGTCTTTTTCAAAAGCAGCAAACATACCAGCGGCATTGCTGCCTCCACCAACACAAGCCAATACGGCATCCGGAAGCTTGCCACCACTAATCGCCATATATTGCCTGCGCGATTCGTCGCCAACCATGCGCTGGAAGTCGCGCACCATGCTCGGGTACGGGTGTGGACCCGCTGCCGAACCAATTACATAAAAGGTATCTTCCACCTCGGCAACCCAGGCGCGCAACGCTTCGCTCATGGCATCTTTAAGCGTACGAGTCCCACTTTCTACCGAACAAATCTCAGCCCCCAACAACTCCATACGCTTCACATTCGGAGCCTGACGAATAATATCTTCTGCCCCCATGTATACACGGCACTCCATGCCAAATAACGCTGCCGCAGTCGCAGTGGCCACACCGTGCTGCCCGGCCCCTGTCTCTGCCATGAGCTTCCGACGCCCCATCCGCTTGGCCAACAAAGCCTGACCCAAGGTGTTGTTGATTTTATGCGCCCCCGTATGATTCAAGTCTTCACGCTTGAGGTAGATCTTGGCACCGCCCCAAGCTTCTGTCAGACGTTGCGCAAAAAACAACGGCGACGGCCGACCAACATAGGTCTCCAGCAATTGCGTAAACGCTTGCTGAAAAGCGGGGTCTTGCGAAGCCTCCGCATAGGCTTGCTCAATATCGGCCAATATGGGCATCAAGGTCTCCGCTACGTAACGCCCACCGAATATGCCAAAATGACCACTATCACTCATACTCATTGTACACCTCGTGAATATCTTAACTCGCTATCCAATGTTCTCTAGCAAGGTCCAATCCGCTAGAACCAAGTTTATCGAAAAACGCAGAACAGCAAACGTAAAACATTGTTCCCATTCCGGCAACCATTCCTTACGCTGCAGCCGTGCGCGCCGCTTGAATGAATGCACGCACAAGAGCGTGGTCCTTTCTACCGGGCAAACCCTCAACCCCGCTCGACACATCGACGCCCGCAGGCCGCACTACCCCAATAGCCTCTGCCACCACTTCAGGTGTCAATCCCCCCGCTAACATCACTGGGTACTTGCTTGCCAAACGAGCGGCTACCCGCCAGTCAGCCCGCACCCCCGTGCCCCCATGTTGCCCTGGCACCGCCGCATCGACAAGATAACGCTCCGCTGGCCAGTCCCTGGGTTCAGGATCTAACATGCTGCCTCCTGCTCGCACCGCACGCCACAATGGATAAGGGAAATCCACAAAATTCGCATGATCAACAGCACCGTGAACCTGCACAAACGCAGCCCCCCCCACTTCCACTGCCTCCCGTGCAGCGGCAACCGATGGATTCACCATCACCGCAACAAGCGGGATTGATTGCAATAACGTTTCTCGAATCTTGGCCAACGCTCCAACGGTAATCCCGCGGGGCGAATCCGGGTACAGTACAAATCCGAGGTAATCCGCGCCTGCCTCTATCGCGAACTGTGCATCAGCCGTATTCGTTAATCCACAAATTTTGATATCCATGATTCCCTTTGCCCATTACTACTCGTCTATCATCAAGCTTAATCATCACTGATAGCATCCGCAATGGCTGCATCCACGGTTGTACTTATCCGATGCGACTCACGGACATGATCAAGGTGTTTTTCAACGTAATCCTCCATGAATAGCTCCTGCTTGAATCCGATATACAAAGAATATATGGAAACTAATAAAACAATTGCAAAGGGAAGACCTGTAGCAACAGATGCCGTTTGTAACGTCTGTAAACCACCCCCTAAGAGCAATACCGCTGCCACAACCCCCTCCATAACGGCCCAGAATACACGCTGCGCCACAGGAGAATCCAGTTTCCCGCCCGATGTCAAATGATCTACCACTAAGGACCCCGAATCTGAGGACGTAACAAAAAAGACCACCACCAAAACAATTCCCACAAAGGAGAGTAACCCCGCCAGAGGGAAATGCGAGAGCATCGCAAATAATGCCGTTGCTACATTCTCTTCAACCGCGGCATGAATATCAGACAGTCCAGTGGATTGAAGAAATATAGCCGAGCCACCAAACACCGACATCCAAACAAACGACAAAATCGTAGGAACCAGTGTAACCCCAAGGACAAACTCTTTTACCGTTCGACCTTTTGAAATACGTGCAATGAACATACCAACAAAAGGAGACCACGATATCCACCAAGCCCAGTAAAACAGGGTATTCCCCTCTTGCCAACCGGTGTCACGATATGCCTCGTTCCAGAAACTGATTTCCAGCAAACGACTAAAATAATAGCCGATATTCTGCGTGAAACCGCTCAAAATCACGATGGTGGGTCCAGCCAAAAGCAAGAACAACATAAAGATTCCGGCAAGGCCCATATTCCATTCACTCAGTTTTTTTACACCACTATCAAGACCGGCAACCACGGAAATCGTTGCAAACGCCGTAATAATCGCAATGAGTAGTAACTGCACCCAGGTTCCGACAGGCAGTCCGATCAAATGCGCCAAACCAGCGTTAACCTGTCGCACGCCAAGCCCGAGAGATGTGGCCAACCCTGTCATGGTTGCAAGCACGGATAGCACGTCAATTGCATTTCCCCACGCCCCATAAATGCGATTACCAAGAATGGGATAGAAGATGGATCGTATCGTCAGGGGCAAGCCGCGATTGTAGGCGAAAAATGCCAAACCGAGACCAACAATGGCGTAAATGGCCCAAGGATGAATACCCCAATGAAAGAACGTGACCGCCATTGCTGCTTGGGCCGCTTCCGGCGTGTTACCCGCAACACCACTAAACATGGGTGAGGGTGTAACGTAATGTCCAATCGGCTCACCCACACTCCAGAACATCAAGCCAATCCCCATACCCGCACTCAATAACATGGCAAACCAAGCCGCTGTTGAAAATTCCGGCATGGCATCTCTTCCCCCAATACGAATCGTACCATAACGACTGAAGGCAAACCCTATCGACCCGATAACAAAAATATTGGCGGCAAGAATCAGGAACCAACCTGCTCGTGTTGCTATAAAAGCGAGGAACGCTGCAAACAAGCTAGTCGCCTGTTGTCGAAACACAAGAGTCAGGACAATAAACAAGACCAACACAACAAGGGAAGCAATCGTTACGTGCGGATGTATATCAAATCCCCGGCCGCGCCAATTATCCTCACCAGGTTCTCTGCGCTGCGATTCATCAAAAAGAGAACTTGTCGGCCGAATTTGCAAACCGCGAAAACGACTCCGCTCCTTGATCGCTTTGCGACGGGCAACGGCCTCCGCTGCTTTCAATTTACGCGCTAATTCGGCACGTGAATCAGCATTCATGTTACTGGTTGACACAGTATCCATATGTACACCTCGCTCTTTCTCATCCCAACTTTAATGCGCACGTAATAATACATTTGCAACATCTTCGCAACCCATCAAGATTGCCAGCTTTGTAATCTCTTGCTACCGTTATCCCACTTAGTACACAAAGGAGACTTTTGATTATGACAAACCACCAACTGGAAAAAACATCATCCGCCATCACCTTATCCGATATGGAAATCTTCATATTTCCCGAGCTCATGTTCAGCCTGTTACTCGCCAATATCATGTCGCCCTGTATCTGGAAATGGCGCGAAGATCCCTGGTTTGCGGGCATCGATGAAATGAAACCCTATAAGCGCATCACAAGGCTAAAACAATTCATCATGGATCACTACGATTTCAATCTGGATCTCGATACCTGGGGACTCACCAACGCGAATACCGAATTGGCTCGTTTCGGTGATTTCATCGACCGCGAAACGTTGAGCCAATCCAACGCGCTCTTCGGGTATGAAGGCGATAAATACTACTTTGATATCGATATTCGAACACACTTCGGACTCGATAAATACGAAGGAAATATTATCCCATATTGGAAAACAGAAACGGTCGAAGCGATGGATGCATTCTGCCATCGTCCCGGTTACCCGACAGGTGCCGGCGAGTGCGTATCGCTCGCAGCCCTGTACGCCGCCGCACTGTTTATCATTGCCAAGATTCCACTCGAAGATATCTTCCTGCTCGCAACCCCGCTGCATTCGCAAAATTTCGTACTCGTTAACGATGGGATCCTAACCAACAACCGCCGCCTTGTTACCAAGAACATGTGGTTCAATGGTACGGCATTGTCGGCCCAAGCTCGGCGGGCGCTCGAAAATGAACGCGTAACCATCGTCTCTCATGTGACGGGCATCATCCACGCCGTCTACGAAGAAGCCTCAATCGACCCAAAAGCATTTTCTCGTTTTGCCGATGCCATGCATGCATTCCTGCGAACGCCGCTCACCAAGGAAATTCTTGGTAATTTCATTCGGCAAGCCCCCAAAGATCAGAAGTGCTTTCAATTGCGAAGCGAGCACTGCGGCCACACCTGCTACATACCCCTCGAAAAAGCCTTTGCATACGAAAATGGTAGCCCGTACAAAGTTACCGACAATACACGCAAAAAACTGTTGGCCGAAATAGAGCCCGAGGAATATGAATGTGCTCCCATCCCTAAACGGATCGTTCTGAATGACCTCGAAGACTTTATTGCATCCCACAACATTGATCTAGACGCCCCGGATGACATCCAAAAGCTCGAACAACAATTCGACTGCGACTGCCTTGATGCACGTATCGCCCTGCAATCACTTATCAACTTCTGCAAGGTCGTACCAAAGTTGCCGGACCCTGCAAAACGATCCTTTCAACAACCCGATGCAGACATACACATCACCGTCGATATGACGCGCGAAGATATCATGCAGCATCTCAACGACATCCGGGCGAAAAACGCCACCGCCGATCTGGCTTTTTACTCGTACCGTGACCTGGCATCAACCGATCCCTCGGCCTACCTCAAGGCCTGCCTCGAACGTAATCCCGTCTGTATTGACGCAACCAAGAACCAGCCGATCGAAAGCCTGCCTGAAATCATCAATGGACTGGAAACAGAATCCATTTACGAAGGGGAATCCAGACTTTCCCAACCAGATGAGGTTTGGAACTATCAGCGGGGTGACGGACTCGAAAAAGCCATATTGCTCGCCACGATTTTACATCAGCGCACGAAGTGCCCCATCGAAATCGAAATGGCCCAAACCGAGGCAAAACTGAAGGCTGGCGACCAGCTCTTTACCTTCAAGACAAACAAACAATTGGCGGGTCATGTCTGGCGCTATCCGTTAACCTGAGAACCGACGGGTTCGAAATAGCGCTCTCCCCAGTACAAGGCATTACGTAAGATCGGAATTTCCTGCGAGATCCGCCCACATAGTTTTTGGGCTTGTTCACGATACAGACGAAGACTTCGATAAACATCCTCCCCCATCTCATGACCATCAAAAAGATGGTTATCCCTCCGACCAAAATCCAGATTCGGTTGATAAGATGGCGTATCAATCGAAAATCCCAGACAGTAACCACTCAATAACAAACAATCACCTTGTTCCCGTGCGATCTGCCGCCCACAACCATCAAGATACCAGGTAGGCGAATCACTCAGGGCATCGAACCGTAGTAACTCCAATAATCGACGTTCCCTGGCAAAAAGATCAGCAATATCGGACAAACGAATACCAAACGTGCGAATCGCGATCATCTTCTCTAAAAAACAAACATAAGGCCGACGATATCCTTCACACGCTGCGGGAATGTAAAGATCCAGCGCCTTTTGCAATTGCAGTACATAAACCGGCGGTTTTCCCAAAATCCGGCACAAATCCCCAAACGTAACAATCACTTCCTCATGTGTAGGCATACAAGCAAGACTATGCTATCCTCTACCAGACATGCAACTCGCAAACGAGAACACGGTTGACGAATACTGTAAGGCAAGGCAACCTGCATGCGATTGAACATGCGCATACCAAAGTCGGAATGGGAGAATTATGCAAGACTGTGTATTTTGTAAAATTGTGGCCGGAAATATGCCCTGCTGCAAAGTATGGGAAGATAAGCAGACAATCGCATTCATGGATATCGCTCCATTGGTCAAGGGACACACGCTCGTAATTCCTAAAAAACATTACGACCCATTCACCGCCGCTCCTTTGGAAGTCCTCACAGCTTGTATGCAGACCGTACAGCGTGTTATGCACGCGCTTCGTGTATCACTGGGTGCTGACGGAGTGAACTTGCATCAAGCCAATGGCGCAGCGGCCGGTCAAGTTGTGCCCCACTTACATTTCCATGTGGTGCCAAGATTTGCAGATGATGGCCACCATTGGAATTGGAATGCAAAATCGTACGCAAGCGCGGAAGCCATGCAACAGATGGCAAACCGCATCAAAGAACATATAGAAGAAGCGTAACGGGTCATGAATGCTCTATATGCCATCACACAAGCAGACCCCCGTTATGATATGGAGGCTTATCTCTTCTTGCGAGAAGCGCTAGAGTTCACCGTGCGAAAGATGAAAAAAACGACACATGGCCCCTTAAGACATGTGACAGGAGCAGAATTGGCTGAAGGATTCAGAGAATATGCAATCGAGCAATTCGGTCCGTTAACCTATGCTGTGTTAACCACATGGGGTCTTGCATGTACTGCAGATATTGGTGCCATTGTTTTTAATCTTGTCGAAGCAGGCGAATTGGGTAAAACCGACCAGGATAAACCAGAAGATTTCAATAATCTCTATGATTTCCATGAAACCTTTCGAAAACCTTTCATACCAAGTAAATCCAAGGAGGATCCATCAAATGAATAAGCGCATCTTTTGCACATCCCTGCTATGCATGCTCACCTTAAACACACTCTCGGCCAGCTCGGAGATAGACGAAAAACTGGATATTCTCTCACGAGAAAGTGAAACGCTTACCACATTCACGCTACCCAATGGCTTACAGGTCATCCTTAAACCCGATCGTTCCGCCCCCGTTGTAAGTGTGCAATTCTGGGTTGGAACAGGATCCATTCACGAGGAACAATACACAGGATCAGGGATCTCCCACGCGGTGGAGCATATGATTTTCAAGGGTACGCCAGACTTACCGGCCGGTGACCTGTCTCGCATCATCCAAGAGTCCGGCGGCAGGCTCAATGCTTATACAACGTTCGATCGCACCGTTTATCATGCCGACTTGCCCGCAGAACACTGGCAGGTTGCGTTTGACTTGTATGCTGATTCCATCTTCAATGCTGATTTCCCCGAAGACGAATGGATGCCGGAACGAGACGTAATTCTTCGCGAAATTGCCATGGGCAAGGATAATCCTAACCGTGTATTGATCCGGTACCTATGGCAAACGGCTGTCCGACAAGCCCCTTACCGGCACCCGGTCATCGGCTATACGGATACCTTTTCCAAACTGACACGCGACGACCTCGTGACATTTCACGATCGTCATTATACACCATGTAATACGACCCTGATCATTGTCGGGGATATCAATGTTGCAAAAGTCCGAACGCATGTAACGGAAACGCTAGCGCGCATACCACGTCCACCACGGGCACCAGTTATTTTGCCAGAAGAACCCAGACAAGCCACACCACGTATCGCACGCTTCAGCGCTCCCCACAATATCACGCGGATGGCACAAATGTGGCCGGTTCCGAAGTTCCCGGATGAGGATGCCGCCGCGCTCCAAGTGCTGGCGCATATTGCAGGCCGTGGACGTACATCGCGTTTGCATCGCACACTGGTAGAAGACGAAGGCATCGTTCTTGGCATAAGTGCCTGGTACTTCGATCGCGGATTCTGGGGTATATCCACGCAAATGGAACCAGAAAACGAAGCCAAGGCACTCGAAGCAATCGACCGGGAAATGATAGCACTCCGCGACTCGACATTTACACAGGCAGAAGTGGACCGCGCAATACGATCCATGGTTACACAGACAATCCGTTCCTTCACCACGATGAACGGACAGGCAGCCCATTATGGCAGACATCATCTACAGACAGGCAACCCCGCATCCGATAGGATCTTGCTCGAACAAATCGCCAACGTGACACCCGAGGATGTAGCCCGTGTCGCCAACCAATGGTTCCAAACCAACACACGCAATCTCGTCGTGGTAGCACCTGAAGAACTCGAATTTGATGCTGTCACAACGGTTCCCACCCCTCCCTCCAAGATCGAACGCATAGAGCTTTCCAATGGCGTAACGTTGCTGATGCGGCCCAACCCAAGGTTGCCCTTTATCTATGTTGCCACCTCCTCTTCGGGTGGGCTTCTCTCTGAAAATCGGGAACAAGCGGGTATAACAGCCCTTATGGCAGAACTCCTGACCCGCGGAACCCAAAGTCGTACCAGGGATGAAATTGCCGAAACCATTGAGTCGCGTGGTGCTTCGCTATCCGCATATTCAGGTTTCAATGCGTTCGGACTCCGGGCGCAGGCACTCAGTAGCGATGCCAAAGTCTTGCTAGAACTTGTCAGCGATCTCATCATCAACCCCGTTTTCCCCGAAAACGAGTTCGAACGCCAGCGAACACGGCAACTAGCAGCGATTCGCCAAGCCCAGGAAGAACCCCGTACGCAGGCCATGCAGCAAATGCGCAACATGCTTTTCGATGAACACCCCTACCAATTCATGCCTAATGGAACCGAAGAAACCCTCGCGAACCTCACCCGAGAGCAACTGCAGCTGCATCACGCAAACCTCGTTACCTCCTCAAACCTCGTAGTCGCCATTTTCGGAGACTTCGATCCTGAAACAATCAAACCGTTCCTGGAAGAACAGCTCGCTCGTGTGAAAGTTGCCCCCGTGCCGGAAATTCGACATGCAAGGCCTCGCTTCCACGACACCCCCCAACGCGATGAACAGCGAGCACCGCGCCAGCAAGCCATTGTCATAACGGGATTTCCCGGTATTGATATTTTCGACGACGATGTCATCGCTTTACAAGTCTTACAAACCGCCCTCTCCGGTATGTCCTCTCAACTATTCAGGGAAGTACGCGAAAAAAGAGGGTTGGCCTATTTTACGGGTGCGTCCCAGCAAACAGGCACCCACCCAGGCTTTTTTGCACTCTTTGCTGGTACCGAGCCCGATGCAACCGAAGAAGTCGATACACTCATGCAAGCCGAAATAGAACGGGTGCGCGAACAAGGCATTACCCAAAGTGAATTCGACCGGGCACGCGCCCAACTGTTAGCCCAGTATGATATGCAACAACAAGATCAATCCGCTGTCGCCATGGATGCGGCTCTCAACGAAAGACTCGGACTGGGTGCAAACTACGCATCAGAACGTCAGGAACGCATTCGCAACATGTCTCCAGAGGCAATCCACGAGGCTGCAAAGCGGATTTTCCGCGATCAGTCGCGCGTAACAGCAGTCTTGCTCCCCGAATCCACTTCCTCAGACCCGGGCACTGTTGACGAGTAGGCGGTCAAGTAAGACATCCGGTGCAAAGCGCCGTAAAAACGCACCCGCATAAGCAGGAATGGTAACGCAATAGCGCGAATGCGGACGCTTGGATTCTAAGGCATGCGCGACCTTGACGCCTACAGCTTCAGGCGGTTTCGTAAAGAAATCTTTGCGTTGGGGTTGCTTGGCACGCTCCATCCTGCGACGGTATCGATCACCATAACGCCCCCGCTCCATATCGATCTGGGCTTTCGAATGATCGGCCGATTTGTTGCGAAATGCAGATAAAATGGGTCCAGGCTCAATTAAGGAAACGGCGATGTTCTCTATCCGTAATTCTACACGCATGGCATCCGATAAGGCCTCCATCGCATACTTCGACGCGCAATACGCACCAACCATGGGGGCTGTTACACGACCAAATACCGAACTGATATTTACAATGCGGCCCTTCCCCTTTTCACGAAAGTGAGGAATCAACCGATTCGTCAAATCCTGCACCCCAATCGTGTTGATGGAAAATTGTCGTTCCAGCGCAATACGCGTCAAATCTTCGACAGCACCGTATTGTGCCACACCGGCATTGTTAACGAGTGCACCGATGCCACACTCACTCAAGGCAATAGCATCAGATACGGCCTGCTCAACCGAGGCAGGATCTACCAAATCCAATCGGACAGGTTTGAACCCTCTATTGAAAAGCATCGCAATATCCTGATCCTGGCGAGCCGTCGGAATCACATGCCAACCTCGCGCACGCAACACTTCAGCCGTGGCAAGCCCTATCCCCGAAGAACACCCCGTTACCATAACACAACGCCGTATCTGCGGATACGTCGGCCTTAACATACGCTACTCCCTCCCCCCGCCTGAACCAAAACGAAAAAATCAATCACCCAATATCCACTTTTTATTGTACCAGAACCACTGCTCTGGACGAGCTCGAATCGTCTCATCAAATGCTGAAAACGCGAGCTGCATGATACGGTGGACATCCTCCTCAACCGATAACCTTTCATCTGGATGCACCGTAAATCTAACTTCAATGCGATGCTGACACCAGCCCACCCGCGAAAAAACCGCACACATCAGCGGTACACCTGCTCGCCTCGCAAACAAGGCAGCACCACCTCCCACATGCACCCTATGCCCAAGAAAGTCAACCGCGATGCCCCCATCATCAACGCGCAAATCCGCCAACATCGCTAATGTTTCACCATTCCTTAAACGTTTCAAGATCTGGCGATACAGTCCATCCGTTACTGGCAAACAAGCAATTCCCGTTGCTCCACGCATCGCATTCAGTTTCCGGTCAACCAATAGATTCTTTTGCGTCTTGAAAATCACGAATACATCCGCCCCTGCTTTTTGTAGCATGCGCGCTGCAATCTCAGCGCACCCCATATGCATAGAGACTGCAACAATACCTTGCGCAGGAATACCGAGCGCCGTAAAAGCATCTTCTACCTCCGCAACATTCACAACGTGCCGTTGCAACCAAGCCTTATCCATTTTCGATACGCGCATCGTATCGATCAAGTTGAAAACCAAGTTCCGCCAGCTCAACCAAGCAATCCAACGCACGCGATCAGCAGACATATCGGGAAATACCTCCCGGATTCTCGCATATACCATAGCCTTGCGATACCGTACCACATAATGCCCTAGCCATGCAGCCGCCCACCCAATCGACAAGGCCACCCGGTAAGGCAAAACACGAAATACCCAAACCCAAAAACAGGCCAATATATATTCAATACGATGCTTTATGCTATGCCCCATACCCTTAAACTCCTACCTCCTACTACCATGTAACGGGTTTGCAGCAAAGCCAAATCAGAGCCAGAAGAAAAATCAACATAACAAAAATAAATCATTGACCGAAACAATTCATATATCGTAGAGTAATGTTGTGTAACGAATATGCATGGAGGTTATTCATGAAAAGACAAACAATGATGCTACTGGGCGCTACAGTGCTCTTGGGATGGCAAATGACCCCGGGAATTGCTGCTCAGAATCAAAATAACGATGCGGTGCCGGATATTCTCTCCGAGGAACAACGCGAAGCCCTCGTTGCTGAACGCCCCGAAAGCGATGGTGCCGTAACCCGTATCAATACGCGGGCACGCCAACATCAGCGTCTCACTGCCGATCAAAGGCAAAATCATATTGAGGCAGGAACGATTCCGTTCCAGATTACAGCCGACGTATTTCAGGTAAACGCCGATGGCAGGCGTGGTGCACGCGCTAATGGTAATATCGTGTTTTATGTATTGGATGAAGACGAAAATGTTGTAGATGCAGGAACGCGCACGGTCAGGCAGATGTGCCCTACCTGAGGAGGCCGGGGCGGCTACTTCGGTGAAGTAGCAACAAAAGGCGAATATACAGTTGTTATTTGGTTTGAAGAGGATCATGACAAGTTGCTGGGAAGAACCTTCACCATGCGCTTGCAGCCGGTAGGAGAACGCTAACCACATATATAACTGAAATATTCCATTCACAAACGCCCGTGACAGCTTTATGCGTACGGGCGTTTTTTTTTGTATATATACAAGACAAATAGTGGCACACAACGCATAGAAATAAGGTGGCAAAGATATGTCAGATCCCCATACAGAAGTAACTTGTTGTTCTACCCCTTCCCAAACGGACCCCTCCATGCCCGCTTCCCTGCAATGGTTTAATCAAATGGTGCCGCATGCTCTTGCTTATGCACAACAGCAAAAAGAGAATGGACATCCCCTGGTGGGAATCATGTGCGAATACGCACCACGTGAATTGATCATGGCTGCCGGTGGAGTGCCGGCCTGTCTCTGCGGTGGTTCCGCATCTACGATTCCTGCAGCAGAACGATTCCTCCCCGCAAACCTATGCCCACTGATAAAATCAACATTCGGCTACAGCGTACAGCAGTCCAACCCATTTCTAGAGATGGCCGATTTGGTGGTGGCCGAGACCACCTGCGACGGCAAAAAGAAGATGATCGAATTATTATCGGAATCGCGTCCAGTCCATGTGCTCGAACTTCCACAAAAACCAAATGAGTCCGATGCGCTAGCATACTGGCAGCAAGAACTTCGCAAATTACAAACCATTCTAGAGCAACGCTTCAATACGCAAATAACAAAAGACAAGTTGAGGCGGGCAATCAAGGTCATGAACCAGGAACGCAAATTGCGCCGCGATTTGGCCAGTCTCATGCAGCAGGACAATCCGCCATTGACCGGCTGTGAGTTATTAAACCTGAAAAGTATCATCTCGTGCATCCCCGAAGATCTGGAACAATATGAAAAAGCGATCCAAGACCTGCCGGGACGTAAACTGGATCCGCCTGCAAAGCAACGCGTACGCGTCTTACTCACCGGGGTGCCCATGCCGCACGGCGCCGAACATGTCATGGAACTTATCGAAAAGAATGGCGGACTCGTCGTCTGCCAGGAAAATTGCACGGGGCTGAAGCCCATTCTGGAAGACGTAGACGAACGAGCAGAAGATCCCATTCGCGCCCTAGCTGAAAAATATTTTCATCTCCCCTGTTCGGTCATGCTCCACAACAACAGCAGACTGGATACGATTAAGGAACTCGTAAGATTGTATCGCCCCCAGTGCATCATCGAAGTCATCTGGCAAGCCTGCCTGACCTACGACGTTGAATCCGCACGCATCAAAAGACTGGCGGAGGATACCCTGCGCCTACCCTATCTCAAAATCGAAACCGACTATTCACGCGCCGATGCCGCTCGGCTGGCAATGCGCATGGAAGCACTTTTCGAAACGGCAAACGAAAACAAAGAAAGGCAAGACACATGAGAACACGGGAACAAGTAGGTTTAGCAGACGTGCAGGATGTCTATAGCGGCGCTGAAGGTGACTTATGGGAACTGATCATGGGACAACAGATCCATATCGGCGGCTTCCCCTCATCGATGGACTTATGCGCGAAAGCCGCTATTGCCCAAAAAGGAGGGAATGCCGTGGATCTCTGTTGCTGTAATGGAGCCGGCATGCGCTTCCTGTTGCACTTTTGCGGCCTTGATCATGTTACAGGTGTGGATGCCACCCCGATTATGCTCGAACGCGCACGTGAACGCTGTACGGCAGACAACCTGCAAGATAAAACGACACTTGTAGAAGCCGATGCTTGCGCAACGGGATTACCGGACGCTTCCATGGATCTGGTCTGGGGCGAAGACGCCTGGGTCTACGTAGTGGACAAGGCAGCATTGATCCGTGAAGGAACAAGACTGCTGAAGCCGGGTGCCACCATGGCATTCACAGATTGGGTCGAAGGACCAGAACCACTAACAGCAGAGGAAGCCGAACGCTTTATGCGATTTATGAAATTCCCCTCCCTCGCATCATTGGATGATTACAAGAACCTTATGGAAAAAGAGGGGCTTGAGGTACAACATGTGGAGAATACCAATCGTTATGCCCCCTGCATCGATCTTTATATCCGAATGCTCACTGAGCAATTGACCTTTGATGCACTGCATATCATTGGTTACGATCAGGCCCTTATGCAAACGCTTGGGGCGGAGATGCAATTTATTAAACAGCTCGCCGATGCCAATAAAATCATACAAGGGCTTTATGTCGCACAAAAAAAACGATAATGCTTATAAAGATAAAACCATGAAGCATATATCAAGCTGCAATGGCGAAAAAGACTGTCACCCTCCCTATTGGTTGGAGGGGGCAGCCCGTTGCATCCGCTCTTCAGCAAAAGGAGCAAGAACCTATTAACATAAAAGGACACAACCTGACAAAAAACGTTTATTATGCATCCTCTTTCGTTCCACCGGAATGGATCGCAGCACACGGATTTCGTCCTTATCGCATATTGCCGGATGGACATGCGGCATCTACAGAAGCGATTCGCGTGCCCGAACGCGAGGGACTCTGCCCCTATGCCGCCGATATAGCCGCCCAAGCCGGACACAAAAACCAAATCATGGTGTTTGCAAACACGTGCGATCAAATGCGCCGAGCACCCGAAAGCGTAATCCAAGATCCATCCCGAACCTTTTTCATGCATATACCGGCAACCTGGAATAATCCCGAGGCGGAAACCTATTACCAATCCGAACTCACCCGACTAGGAGGATATCTGGAAGCCATGGGGGGCTCCGCCCCCTCGAAAGAGAATATGCTTTCGATCATGCAGCGATACGAAGCCGGACGCCAAGAATTGCTCGCGAGTCGTAAATCATGCTGCGCCCGCGCACACATCGCACGAACAAGTCATTTTTACCAAACAGGGACCTGTCCCCCATTGCACAATGCTCTCCGCTCGGCCCCAACAAGCACGCCCTTGATGCTGTTGGGAAGCCATCTGAGACAGGCCGATCTTGCCATATTCGATCAAATCGAAAACGCCGGAGCACATGTTGCCATTGATGCCACAGACGGTGGAGAACGGGAATGGCCCCGCGCATTACAACCGCAGAACATGCAAACCGATCCCCTGCATGAATTGGCCCAAGCCTATTTTCTAACCATACCCGCCGTCTTTCGTCGACCGAACGATGCCCTCTACCAATGGCTGCAACAGGCCGTTGAAACACATTCCCACCTACGCGGCATCATTTTTGTCACGCAGCCTTGGTGCGACCTTTGGAAAGCGGAACTACCTCGCCTGCAAAGCGCAATCTCCCTACCCATTCTGCATGTGCCCCTTGGTGGAGGTGCACACGAATCACGCGCCACTCGCATCGAAGCATTTCTGGAAATGATTGCATGAGTACGCTATTACAAAAATTAACACTCGATGATTGGAACGAGCAGTACGCAACGCTACACCAACAGGGCATGAAAGAACCGTTTTATGGTGGCCCCCTTTGCCGACACGTTCTTGATGGTGATACGCGCCTGGAAAAGCTGGAGTTTGACCCATCGCCCGCGGCTCTCCGGCTCTGGAACCTACTGCTCACGGAAGAACAACGCTTGCACACCGCACGCCGTCAAGGCAGGCATATCGTGGGAACGATGAAAGACCTTGGCACCATTCCCGTGCTTGCCCACGCATTCCCAAACATACTGCCGTTCTACCCCGATGGTGCCTGGTGGACACCCTGCATTATGGAAATGAACGATGCCTTGCTGCATGTGGCAGATCGCCTCGGCATCGATGAAACGTTTTGCCCCGTGCGCGCCATGTTGGCCGCCTTTGTAACACAAAAGCACTTCCCGATTCCCGATTTGTTAATTTGCAGCGCAGGCGCGGTTTGCGATGATTTTTCCGCTATCGTGCAGCGCCTGCACGATATGGGCCACCCTGTGCACTGGTGGGACATTCCGCACCGACGCGAACCCGCGCCCAATGAAGTCAGCGTGCAACTTCCCGGCGGATGCATTGCACCGCAAACACAAATTACTTTTGTAGCAAGTGAACTAAAACGGGTTGCGGATGCGCTATCGGAACTTGCAGGTACCCCACTAGATCTGAATCAATTGACAGCCACGATCCAGCGTATCAACAAGGTGCGAAAACGCCTTCTGTCTCTACGCGAAAAAGTATTTCTGGCCTCCCATTCTCCCCTACCTGCCCTGGAATTGCACATCGCAGAAATGCTTTCCATACACTTCTGCTCTGACCTAACAGAAACAGAAGCAGTGCTTGATGATCTTCTCGCGGAAGTCGACCGAAGAATCAATACGCAGCAAGGCTTTACCTCAACCGATGCCATTCGCGTTTTCTGGGTCAACCCCGTTGCCGACCTCCGATTAATGAATAGACTGGAAAACCTCGGTGGACGGCTTTGCGGAACCGACTTCATGTTTACACATGCGATTGACCCGATTCCAGAGTCGCCCCCCCCATTGGAAGCACTCGCACAATCCGCCCTGGCAGATCCAATGGTTGGACCTACGCAAGACCGTGCCCGGCGAATTTTACGTGATGCCCGCACATTTGCAGCCGAAGCACTCGTCATATGCCGAATTCCCGGCGCAAGCCATTGTGCCACCGAAGGACCGCAACTGGCAGATACCATTCGCGCCGAACTCGGCATTCCGTGCATAGAAATTGAAGTTCCTCCCATCGAAGATGCACTCGATGGATCCATCCGGACCAAATTGGAAGCTTTACTCGAAACCGCACGCTCGAATAGGAGAGATCGATGAAAATTGTCGCAGGAATGGATGCAGGGTCACGAAAAATCAAAGCCGTGCTCTATGACGTCCACAAGAATGAAATGATCGCACAAGCATCTTGTGATCAGGGCCTGAAACAATCCGAACTGGCGCGAGGCCTTCTTCATGATCTGCTAGACAGTAAAGATCTCACCGCAGCAGATCTGCACTACACCGTGGCAACGGGATATGGACGCAACGCCATATCAGAAGCCAATGCAACGCGAACCGAAATCACCTGTCATGCACTCGGCGTCAGGGCTCTCATGCCCGAAGTACGAACAATCATCGATATCGGAGGCCAAGATAGCAAGCTCATACGCGTTGACGAGAACGGCAAAATGACCGATTTTGTCATGAACGATCGATGTGCCGCAGGTACAGGCCGCTTTCTGGAAGTAGTCGCGGACCGACTCCAGCTCCCTCTGCATGCAATCGGGTCTATACGGAGTGAAAATGTCGCACCGGTCACAATCAGCAGCATGTGTGTCGTCTTTGCCGAAACAGAGATTGTCAGCCTAATGGCCGCAGGCACACCAGCTGCCGATATCGCGGCAGGGGTGCGCTATGCTATCGCGTCGCGTATTGCGACCATGGCTGGACGATCTCTAGATGCCCCCATCGCCCTCACTGGAGGCGTTGCCCTGCTGGAAGGTATGGACCATACACTCGCAGAAGTTCTAGAGACCCATGTCAACGTCCCCCCACACCCACGCTTCACGGGCGCCCTAGGTGCCGCCCTTCTCGCCGCCAAAGCCATCTAGCCCGCATATCTCACAAACTTCGTAGCGAGAGTGTGAAGCGTGCGTCATAGCGGGTTCGCGGCGTAGTGTGGCGGGCGACAGTGTGTAGAAACACATGGAGGTCGCCACGCAAGTCGCGGGCCCGATATGACGTGCGATTCGCGCTCGCAGTAGATGGCTTGTGAGATATGCGGGCTAGCGGCAAGGATGTCAGAAATCTGCATTGGATAGCATGCCCAAAAATAGCCCATACTATCTCCAGGTTCCCGTAATTTCCTGGAACGCATTGATCGGAGTATAGTCGGATGGATAATCCTCTCCCATGTGGCTTCTTCGGCACGACGCAATGAAGTCCGATAGCGTCTTCCGCATTTCAGCGGCACGTTCCGGATGTTCTGCAATGATATTGGTTGTTTCCGCAATGTCGGCATCAATGTCGAACAACATATCTTCGGCACCATCCGCGGATAGGTTGGTGAGAAACTTGAATGGCCCGTCGATCAAGGCTAACGTCGGAGCTCCGAACATGGCAGCCTCGGATTCAAGGAAACGATAAGGAATGGGTTTGGAGCGCTCGGCACTGTGCCCTTCGATCAACGGCATAAGACTGATCCCATCTATGGGGCGGTTGTCGGGCATCTGGAAGTTGAGAACATCAAGCACCGTGGGAAAGTAGTCCAGTGTACTGCATGGCATTTCATACTCCGTCCCTGCCTCCACTTGTGCCGGCCACTTCACAAGGGCGGGCACACCAATGCCCCCGTTGAACAGGCTGCGTTTTCGTCCGCGGAGCCCACCCGTCACACCGCGACAGCGACGATTCCGCTCAAGCGACTCACCGCCTTCAGGACCATTGTCCGAACAAAACCAGATCATCGTATCACGCTCCAGCCCTAGATCCTTGATGCGCTGGTTCAATCGTCCAACCTGCTCATCCATAGCGGTAATGCAACCATAGTAATGCTGCTCGTCCTCACTGTATTCCTTGTACAATTCGCGGTATTGGGGACCGGCAACCACGGGCGTGTGCGGGGTGTGGAACCAGACAACAGCCAGGAAAGGCGTTTTGCTATCCGCGCAGTCTTCGATGAACGGAATGGCCCGGTCCAGAATAACCCGGCAATCATCACCATCCAGGTTATCCTCGATCTTCTCGCCACGCTCATTCCAATAATGGGTCCCGAAGGGGGTTCCCGGCGTCCCCCAGATCGGTCCCTTGGGTCCCATCTCATCGGGGGTTATCATGGGATCCCACGTTGGCACCTTGGCCTCACTGGCAAAACACACGTCATAGTCATGTAACCATGGCGGTGAGAACGCCTCGGAATGCCTGGCGCCCCCTCGGTTGCCATCACGCATGGTTTTCGTAATCGTGCCGAGGTGCCATTTGCCGAAGTGACCGGTCTTATAGCCAGATTGTTTGCAGATCTGCGCCAGGGAAATCTCTTCGGTAGGTAGCTTTCCTTTATTGGCATGCGTCACGCCATAGCGGGAGTAATGCCGGCCCGTCAGGCATGTCCCACGCGTGGGAGAACAGACCGGCCCTCCGGCAAAAAATCGCGTGAACCGAGCACCTTCCGCACACATCTCATCCAAATAAGGCGTTTGAATCACACGATTGCCGTTAAACCCCGTATCCCCATACCCAAGGTCGTCGCACATCACCATTATAATATTCGGTTTATCCTGTTTCATCATCTCACGTACCACGTCCCACACTTCACAAATTCCCATCAACCCATCAACATATCAACACATCAACCTAACGCAGATTTCATCCGCAACCCAAAGGAGCTTTTAAACAACTTTTACAGAGCCATCCCGTGAGAGGATGGGACTAACCTTGTCTCGCACCTTGTCTCGCACCTTG
>PXBF01000131.1 GCA_003567005.1 PVC group bacterium | reverse complement strand
GATTTCAGCGAAAAACCAGATCATGCTAAATGACATGACGATCCATGCGAACCAACCATAGGATAACGCGTCAATCGGATAGGGGGTACCGTGTCGGACAATGTTTGGTATCGACCGGAAAAACTCGGCTGTGACAAAAACCAGAGGAACCGCATCCCTACGGAGTGCCTGCCAAAACGTAATCTTTGATTTTTCCGAGGCATCGATGACTTTTACTTTGCACAACATTTTGCCGACAGTTTGTCCGTAAAATCCGTGCATCAGGATCGTGTAGGTGAGACCGGTATAGGCATGCAGGGTATGGAATACAATAAGCAGAAATACTGGCGTTGTCTCACTTCTGCCCCAAATCACATTGCTGATGAACGAGGATGCAGCAAGCAGGATAATTCCATCTGCTGTGCCCGCCCAGAATCGACGCCAGAATGTCTTGTAGCGCTTTGGGTCGACCTTCTGCTTTTTGTTCTTTTTTTTGCCCATTGCCGTATCATGTTACTGCTGGCGGGATAAAACAAGTCTGATCATGGGGACATGAGCATAGCTTAACAGCGGGTCGTAAGTCGTTGTGATAAAAAAGATGAAGCAAATTCAGTTTGCTGATTTTCGCGATTCAGTTTTGCTGATTTCCGTTTTATCCTGATATTGGTCGAAGCGGGGTAAAAAGGTGTCTCGATGCATGAATATCGAGATAATGCCTTTATTTGCAGGGGTTTACGAAAGAGGAATAACGCGGTTTGGAGGGGAGTGGAGCGGGCGACGGGAATCGAACCCGTATGGCCAGCTTGGAAGGCTGGAGTTCTACCATTGAACTACGCCCGCATTTCTGCGCGGTGGATTTGCACTATATGCGGCGGTTTTATGGAATGTCAATAGCGGATTTGTGTTTGTCGGCATTTTGCATATCTAAAGTTCGCGATTCGGAATTTGGGCTGGGATCGGAGAGACATCTTGCTTAGACTATTTCGCATGCGTGGAAAATACGAAGGTATGTTGCGGGGCGTTCTGGTTACGATATGCCTAACGCTCGTGATAGGTGTCATGGGATGCCGAGGGGTTCGTCCGCCTAGGCGCGATCCGGACCGGGTTGTGTTGATGGAGGTAACCGCGTATTGTCCTTGCGGAATTTGTTGTGGCTGGGAGCGCAACTGGCGTTTTCAGCCCGTTTACAATTATGGACCGAATAAGGGACATCGAAAAATTGTGGGTCAGACGGCAAGCGGGACACAAGCGCGTCCGGGAACGATAGCGGCTGACACCAGTCTATATCCTTTTGGAACGATCATGTATGTTCCGGGGTATGGCTATGGACAGGTGGAAGATCGAGGTGGCGCCATTAGAGGGCAGCGGCTCGACCTGTTTTATCGCACTCATCAGCAAGCGTTGGAGTGGGGGCGACAGCATAAGCAGGTAAAAGTGTGGTTTCCGCTGGATTAGAGGTGGCAGTGGAGAGTAGACGGTGAGACGTGAGACGTGGACAGTGGAGTGTAGGACGTAGAGAGTGAAACGTGGGACGTATGACGTGGGATGCGTTCTGCTGCAGTCAGACAGAAAGATTGGGACAGAAATAACTGATAGGCTCAGTGGGGGCGGGAGGAACCGCAGAACACGCAGAAAGACGCAGAAAAAAGATTGGGACCGAAATAACGGGTAGGCTTTGCTGGTTTGGACAGCATTATTTTGGGCAGGATGATTTTTATTAGGAAGAGAGGTTTTTGTGAGTCAGGAAAATGAATATCGGGAACAGCGATTGCGGAACATGGAGGAGCTCGTATCTGCTGGGTATCAGCCGTATGGATCTGCCTTCGAGAGAACGGGGCGACTGGATCAATTGCATGCCGAATTTGCGGAGGAGCGCGAAGTGCGTGCGGCGGGTCGTTTGACGACGATTCGGGATATGGGAAAAAGTATTTTTGCGGATTTGCATGATGGCAGTGCACGTTTTCAGATATACGTGCAGAAAAAGGCTTTACCGGAGGAAGCGTTTGATGCTTTCAAACTTTTGGATTTGGGTGATCAGATCGGCATTACGGGTACGTGTTTCATCACGCGTACCGGTGAGCAGACAATCAAAGTGTCGGATTGGACGATGCTGGCCAAGGCACTGATGCCGATGCCGGAGAAATATCACGGTTTGAAGGATACGGAGTCGCGCTATCGGCACCGTTATCTTGACTTGCTCTCCAATCCGGAATCGCGGCAGTTGTTTAATCGGCGTACAGCCATGATTCGCGAGATTCGCCGTTATCTTTCGGATCGTGGTTTTTACGAGGTTGAGACACCGATGATGCAACCACAGGCTGGTGGTGCTGCGGCGCGTCCTTTCCAGACGCATTACGAGGCCTTGGGTACAGATATGTTTCTACGGATTGCACCGGAATTGTATCTGAAACGCCTGCTGGTTGGGGGATTTGACAAGGTATTCGAGTTGAATCGTAACTTCCGCAATGAGGGGCTTGATCGTACGCATAATCCGGAATTTACGATGTTGGAGATTTACGAGGCTTTTGCGGATGTAAATGGCATGCAGGCATTGATCGAGGGAATGATCCGGCATATTGCCCAAAAGGTCTTCGGAACGTTGCAGGTAGGCTCGGAAGAACGTCCCGTAGATTTGGAGCCAGCCTGGCGCGAAGTGACGTATCGGGAGTTGATTGAAGAAAAGATGGGAGCGGGATGGTTTGACCTTTCTGTCGAGGAAGCGCGTAAGCGTGCCGAGGCAGAAGGGTTGCACATTGAGCCGGACTGGGATCACTTGCTGATTACCCATGAGGTGTACGAAAAGTTGATTGAGAAACACCTGATGGCCCCGACCTTTGTAAAACGGTTGCCGGCGTCCTTGATTCCGCTTGCAAAGGCTTGCCCGGATGATTCTTCATTGGCGGATGTTTTTGAGTTGGTGATTGCTGGTCAAGAGGTGGCGCCGGCCTACACGGAATTGAATGATCCGCTGGAGCAGCGGAGACGTCTGGAAGCGCAGGCGGGTGAGAATCAGGAGAAAATCGATGAAGACTTTCTGTTGGCGCTGGAGCAGGGGATGCCCCCGGCTGGCGGGATGGGGGTCGGAATTGATCGGTTGATGATGATTCTTGCGGGGGTGGATGCCATCCGCGATGTGATTCTGTTTCCGCAGTTGAAGCCGAGGGGAGAGGTTGCAGGGTAGCAAGGTGACAAGGTTGCAGGCTTGTAGTCACGACTCCATTTGGGGTAGGGGATCATGGGCTCTGCTGTTTATACAGAAAGATGGGGACAGAAAGAACTGGTAGGCTCTGTCTTCTAGGATGGGATTGTTTGTATGTTGCCGTTTCCTTTATTTTTGGCGCTTAAGTATTTGAAGCCGAAGCGGTCCTTCTTATCGGTTGTGACGCTGTTTTCTGTTTTGGGGGTTTTGCTTGGGGTTGCGATCCTTGTCATTGTCCTTTCGGTAATGACTGGCTTTGACAATATGTGGCGTGAGAAAATTCTCAGTTTCAAGCCACATGTGACGATAACAGGCCGCTATGGACCGATTGAAGATTTGGAAGCATTAAGCCAAACGGTTGCTGCTGTTCCGGGTGTGACGGGGGTTGCCGGTAGCGTTGAAACCCGCGTGATGTTGCAGGCGCATGATCGCGTAGCTGCACCTATTTTACTTGGTTTGGATCCCACCCGTGCTGCGGATGTGAGTCGCGTTCCCGAGCATGTATTCGGGCAATTCGATATTGACGGTGACTATGTTGTGGTTGGTGTGGATTTGGCGATGAATCTGGGGATTCGCATTGGTGATACGGTATTGGTGCATTCCCCACGCAGTGTGATGTCACGCGAAGAGTTGTTTTTGCCCGAAGAATTGGAGGTATCCGGTATTTTTGATATGGGTATGCGCGATTTTGATGCCGGCTTTATTTTGGCGGATATCGGTGTCGGGCGCGACTTGGTGGGAATTGATCGGGGCGCGTTTTCCTTGTATGTGATGACGGAGGATCCTTTTCGATTCACGGAAATGACGCAACGTATTATGGCGGCTGTGGGGTCTCAATTCCATGTGGAGTCCTGGCAGGAAACGGATCGTTTGCTTTTTGATGCGCTGGCGCATGAGAAGACGGTGATGTTTGTGTTGCTAGCGTTTATCACGATTGTGGCAATCTTTTGTGTGACGGTAACGCTGATCGTAATTGTTGTTCAAAAGACGTCTGAAATTGGATTGTTCAAGGCTTTGGGCATACCTACCTGGAAGATTTTATTTGGCTTCTTGATTCATGGTTGGGTGCAATGTCTGATTGGAACTCTTGCGGGAATTGGTACGGGGTTACTGGTATTGCATAACCTGAATGGTATTGTGGCGTTCCTGGCATCTATGCAGATCACGGTTTTCCCGAAAGATATATATGGGTTGGCAGAGTTGCCATGGGAGATCAGTGCGAAGGATCTGTGGCAGGTTGGAACCTTGGTGATGGCGGCCTGCACGGTGACTTGTATGATTCCGGTTTTGCGTGCGGCTATCTTACAACCGGTGGAAGCATTCCGGGCGGAGTAGGGGAGGGGGGGATAAAAGCTGAAATGCTGAAATAGCTGTTGGGCTTTATTGGATGAACCGCGAATGTAGCGAATTGTTCGAATGTAGATTCTGGTGGGCTCTAGGACGTGAAGTGTGAGGCGTGCAGCGTGGAGAAGTTGATTTGATATGTTGATTAAGGCTGAGAATATTCATAAGCAGTATCGGATGCGCGGACATGTGATTCCTGTGTTACAGGGGTTAGATTGTGTGGTGTCTGCCGGAGAAAGTCTGGCCATTACGGGTAAAAGTGGAGCAGGGAAGAGTACGCTTTTACATATTCTGGGTGGATTGGATCGTCCGGATAAGCAGAGCGGACCTGTGCGGATTGATGGCAATGACCTGTATGGGGGATCAGCAGCTACCCGGACAAGACTGCGTGCGCGTAAGATTGGTTTTGTTTTTCAATCTTATCATCTGCTTCCCGAGTTGGATGTTCTGGATAATGTCATGTTGCCCGCAAGAGCCCAGGCGAAGAAGCGTGTCTTTATGCGTCAACGGGCCATGGATTTGCTGGATGCAGTGGGGATGCAGCAGCGAGCAGGCCATACGCCACTTGAGTTGTCAGGGGGAGAGCAACAACGTGTCGCCATTGCACGTGCCTTGATGAACGATCCACGTGTGATACTGGCAGATGAACCTACGGGCAATCTGGATGAGGAGACGGGGGGGCAGGTATTGACGCTTTTATTCGATTTGGTGCGCAAGAATGATTATGCATTGGTTATGGTTACGCATAATGAGCAGGTGGCTATGACTTGTAATCGACATCTGCATTTGGAGCGTGGGGTATTGGGGGAGAGTGGAGACGTGGGGCAACCTGGCAATGGTTGCATGTCGAAGAGGAACACGCCGCCGGGGTGAAGCCTCTCCGGGTAAGGACTAGCCCGCATATCTCACAAGCCATCTACTGCGAGCGCGAATCGCACGTCATATCGTGCCCGCGACTTGCGTGGCGACCTCCATGTGTTTCTACACACTGTCGCCCGCCACACTGCGCCGCGAACCCGCTATGACGCACGCTTCACACTCTCGCTACGAAGTTTGTGAGATATGCGGG
>PXBF01000027.1 GCA_003567005.1 PVC group bacterium | reverse complement strand
GATAGCACCGACCTTGACTACACACCCGCAGATTTGATGCGCAAAGATGCCACGGAGGACGCACAAGCATGGATGCAAGAGTGGCGGCTATCATCGCCGGTTGACGATCCGGTTGCGTTGGGAGACCGTGTAACTCTCCATTGGCTTGCCGGTATTTTTGCCTTCCATGAGGAGGTAGATCGGCGCGACGTGACCGATTATCGGCCCGATGGCGTCTCCTTCGGTCTATGGCCAGCGCCCTTTACCATGCAAAGCGACGCCAATCAGGAAAACACCGGCGCCAGCATTTTCGGGCATACCGCATTCACGCTGGACGAACGCTGGGAGTTGGGTCTTGGACTGCGCTATGACTACCAGTATCGTCAAGCGCAAACGAGCACGCGCAACCCGCCAGGGCCCGTGCTGTCGACATCCGATCAATCCCGCGACTTCAATCAGGTAAGCCCGCGGGTTTCGCTTGGCTACCACGTAACACCCGCAATTATGGTCTATACGGATGTTGCCAAAGGATATCGCGTAGGCGGTTTTAATGCTATTGCCCCACCGGATCGTGGATCGTATGACGAAGAAACGAGTATCAATTATGAGGCAGGTATTAAAACGAGCTGGCTGGACGATCGTCTAGCTTTCAATGCAGCACTGTTCCATACCGATTGGGATGACATCCAGGTCAACACGCAAGTACCCGGGGGCAGCCCCTCGGATTATTATGTGTCTAATGCCGGCAAAGCCTGGAGCAGAGGCGCAGAGCTCGAACTACGCGCCGCCCCTTGGCAACCGCTTACAGTATTTGCTGGCACTGGCTTACTGGATACGCGCTACCGCAGCGGTAGCCAAGAGGCAGGTGAGAATGTTAGTGGCAACCAGCTCCCCTTTGCGCCGCGTTTGACTTGGAACACAGGCATCGATTACCAGGGCACACTCGGACCGCAAAGAAGAATCTTCGCACGAACCGAAGTGCTCGGATCGAGCGGCTATGAATATGATGCGTCCAACCGGGAATCGCAAGGAAGCTATGAAATCGTCAATCTCGGACTTGGCATTTCTGCAGGCGCATGGCAGGTGGCAGGCTGGGTCCGCAACCTGTTAGACCGAGAAACCGTCCCGCTAGCCATTCCCTACGGTGCGGATGATATGGGACAACCGCTCTACATCGGTGAAAGTGGCGAGCCACGCACATTTGGCATTTCGCTCTCGAAAGCTTTCTAATGGATAAACGTGCCTATATCGGCTGGGGTATCCCCGGGCTGGTGGCGCTACTTGGCGTAGTCGCACTTGTCGTATGGCTGCTGCACGATCCCGCCGCCGACTTGGTCCTGCATGTCCCCGGCATGGATGGCGAACCCACGCGCGAAGAGATTGTAGAGGAAATTGAAATCGGGTCGGACTTTCGTGCCGGCGATGGCATTCCGTCTGATATTGCTGGTTCATGGCCCCATTTCCGAGGACCGACATTCGACTATATTGCCGCGGACTCCCATTCTCTGGCGAGCCAATGGGATGATGACCAACCACGCGTATTATGGCAGATCGATTTGGGAGAAGGACACGCCGGCCCAGCCATTCACCGCGGCCGCGTTTATGTCCTCGACTACGATGAAACGCTGCGGCGAGATGTACTACGCTGCCTTTCCCTCGATGATGGACGCGAAATCTGGCAGCGCGGTTACTATGTAGAAATTGCCCGCAATCATGGCATGTCGCGCACAGTACCTGCCGTAACAGATCGCTACGTCGTAACGATCGGTCCTCGCTGTCATGTGATGTGCGTGGATGCTGAAACAGGTGAATTCTTATGGGGAATCGATCTGGCAGCCGAGTATGGAACGACTGTCCCTATGTGGTATACAGGTCAATGTCCGCTCATTATTGATGATGTTGCCATCCTTGCCCCCGCTGGCAAAGACATATTGATGATGGGCGTGTCGTGCGATACCGGCGAAGTCTTGTGGGAAACCCCCAACGTGCACGAGGTGGGAATGTCGCACTCCTCCATTACCCCTGCCGTCATCGATGGCGTTTCCCAGTTTATTTACGCCGGACTCGGCGGCATGGTGGGAGTAGCTGCAGATGGCCCACGGACTGGTGAAATCCTGTGGTTTGCCCCAGAGTGGGATCGCTCGGTTGTCGCGCCATCGCCTGTCCATCTAGGTAACGGACGGATCTTTATAACCGCAGGGTACGGAGGCGGCAGCATGCTGCTGCAGGTGACCCGGCAAGACGAAACATTTTCGGTAGAAACGCTAAAAACGTTTCGAGCAAATCAGGGACTAGCCTCCGAACAACAAACCCCGCTACAGGTAGGCGATTTGCTCTTTGGCGTCTTACCGAATGATGCAGGCCCCTTGCGCAACCAACTGGTTTGTGTCAGTATAAACAATGTGAAAAGCCATTTGTGGACAAGCGGACGTGAGCGCCGCTTTGGCTTGGGACCATATATGGTCGCGGATGAAAAGCTCTATGTGCTCAGTGACGACGGGATTCTGCATATGATCGAGATTACAGAAGCAGGATACAGGGAGCTGGGACGCAGGCAGATCCTCGACGGTCACGATGCCTGGGGACCAATGGCCCTCGTCGGTGGCAGATTGGTCCTACGGGACGACACCCGCATGATCTGCGTCGATTTGCGGTAGGGAGCAAAGCATGAAACATGGAACAGTATGGATGGTGCTGGCTGGGATAGTAGCCTTTGTTGGCACACTTGTATGGCAAGGACGGCCACGCCAACCCGCGCAGCAAGTGGCAAATCCAGCACAAGCTGCGGAAGAACGTATCCTTTCCTACAATCGGCAAATAGAGGAACTCTCCCAGATTGACCCAGCCCTTGTCCTGTATCGTGAAACCCATGCATGGACACCGGAAGGGCTCGACAGCGTGACTGCCATCGCGGTAGATGACACCGACCACATCTACGCTGGAGGGGGAAATACCGTCGTCATCATGGATGCACAGAAAAACATGCTCCGCCAGATCAGCCTTGAGGATAACGTCTCCTGTCTGGCTGTTGATGAACAGCAAAACCTCTATGTTGGATCCACGCATATGGTATATCGTGTTGATAAGCATGCAACAGAAGCACAGCGTTTTGCCGATCTCGGGGCGGACGCCATCATTACGTCAATAGCAGTTGTCGGTGACGCGGTCTTTGTTGCAAATGCCAGCAGCCGGACAGTGCAGAAATTTAACCCTGATGGCATTCTCGAACTTGTGATCGATGGAAAAACAGGACTGCAAGACACAACTGGGTTTGTCATCCCGAGCCCCTATTTTGATATTGCGCCCGGTCAGGGCGGCACACTTTGGATTGTCAATCCGGGACGCCATCGACTGGAGGAGTATAACTTAAATGGTGAACGCATTACGGCCTGGCCGGAACAATCGGGGATGCGCGTGGAATCCTTCTGCGGCTGCTGCAACCCTACCCATATCGCGCGGCTCGGCGACGGATCGATTGTAACCAGCGAAAAAGGGGTACCCCGAATCAAGGTGTACACGTCCCGTGGACGGTTCATTGGCGTTGTCGCCACACCCGACGATTTTGATAGCCACGACGTCAGTCTCGACCTGGCCGTCGATGCAAACGATCGCATCCTGGTGGCGGACCCGTATCGCAGCCAAATACGCATTTTCGAATGGAATGATTGATATGCTTGACCCACACAACCAACACACACGGCGGGATTTCTTGCGAAAGCTCGGACGCCTTATCCTCTTGGGAACCGGCACTGCAGCCGGGACAAAACTTATACGTCGCAGGCAAGTGCGACTAACCGGACAGACCTGCGAAAACCAAGGCATTTGTGCCACTTGCCAACGTTACAGCCGGTGTGGCTTACCGGCAGCGCTGTCTCGCCGACAGGCGGAAGGATAAAGCGTAGCGCGAGGTAATAGCATAATGAGTACGAATCAGAAACAAAACGATGTATCGGCAACCGATCGTGTTAGCCGGCGGCAGTGGATGCAGGATGCGTTACGCGCAATCGCAGCCGGCGTGATCGGTGCAGCTACCGGCTTGATGGCAACGCGTTCCAAGGCATCCACACATGTCTGGCAACTGGACCCAACCAAATGCACGCAGTGTGGTCGCTGCGAGACAGCTTGCGTCCTGAAACCATCGGCTGTGCGCGCCGTGCATGCCTATGACATGTGTGGATATTGCAAACTATGCGGCGGCTATCATCATCCCCAGGCCAAGCGCATCGATTCCGCCGCCGAAAACCAACTTTGTCCGACCGGAGCCATCCAGCGCACCTTTATCGAGAATCCATTTTACGAATATACCATCATTGAGGAACGCTGCATTGGTTGTGCCGTTTGCGTCAAAGGCTGTTCGCAATTTGGTAACGGCTCCCTTTTTCTGCAAGTCCGGCATGATCGCTGTGTGAACTGCAACGAGTGCGCCATTGCCGTCGCATGCCCAGCCGACGCATTCCTGCGCGTGCCTACCGAGCACCCCTACTTGCTGAAAGGTCAGCGCAATGAGGATACCGTATGAAAAGCCGCAATATCCAAGAACCAGACTGTAACTTCGGTTTTCTCTCAATATCCAATTTCCCTACACGGAATCTCCAATTTCCAAGGAGAGCGAGAAATGCGCATTGTTAGCCTTTGGACATATCATGCTCTTCTTTCGCATACTTGTTCGGTTGGATATTCCTTGTTGGATATTGGATATTCGATTCTCCAATGGTGTAATACAAGAGGCAGGCAACCATCATGAAGCCTCGTTTCACCCTCAAACGCCTCTGGCTAACGATTTCCCTCTGGCTCATCGCGCTACCTGCCGCAGCCGTCCAACGGTTCCCCCGCCCGGATTTCACGACCGACTATATCGTGCCTTCTACAACCACACCAGCAGCACGCGCAATCGGGCTGGACTGGCTGGATGTGGGAATGCTCGCCGCAACGCTGATGCTGGCCGGATACCTCGCCCACCGGACGCGCTCACGCCGCGGATTGTGGTTTCTAACACTCTTTTGCCTCGGCTGGTTTGGTTTCTGGCGACGCGGCTGCGTTTGCGCAGTTGGCTCTTTACAGAACGTGGCGCTCGGCTTGGCCGATGCCAGCTATGTGGTTCCGCTCACGGTTATCGCGTTCTTCGCCTTACCCCTCGTGTGGACCCTGTTTTCCGGACGTACGTTTTGTGCGGCGGTCTGTCCGTTGGGAGGCGTGCAGGAACTTGTGCTATGGCGCCCGGTCAAGGTGCCAACCTGGCTTAATCATACGTTAGGCTTGCTGCGCTGGTTCTATCTCTATATCGCCGTGCTATTCGTGATTACGGGTGCCGGTTTCCTCATTTGCCGCTGGGATCCTTTCGTGGGCATTTTCCGGCTGGGAGCCCCACTCCACATGGCACTAGCTGGAGGAGGCATCCTCGTACTGTCGCTGTTTATCGGACGCCCCTATTGTCGCTACCTCTGTCCCTATGGTGCGCTGCTGGGCGTCGTGTCGCGATTTTCGAAACGACATGTCACCATTACACCTGCATCATGCGTACAGTGTAGACTCTGCGAAGACGCTTGCCCATATGATGCCATCCGCCCTCCCGTCCCCGCCACCCCGCCAGAGACACGCTCCAAGGGAATCGGGCGCTTGAGCTTGATTCTGGGACTGCTGCCGTTAGCGT
>PXBF01000096.1 GCA_003567005.1 PVC group bacterium | reverse complement strand
TGTGCCCCGAAATGATCGAAACGGCCCCTCAAGGCCCTGGAACCGACAAAAATGGCGCAAGCCAATCAAGGTGGCCCGTAGAAAAGGCCACGAATAGACGTTTATGAATAGATCAGGCTAGAGGTATAGAGCAACGAGTTGTTTTTTGTTCCACAGTACAGGTTCTTATGTTCACAAATCCTTGTTGTGAAAGTAAATACAGAAAGGTGTTCTTTGATGAAATACGCATTATTTATGACGGCATGGAAGGCGGTAGGAGTAATGTTGCTGATTTCTTCACTCTGTTGTGCGCAGACCAATGATCTGCGGATATCATTGACGGAAGCGTTAAAGCCGCACAGCGAAATGCTTTATGTAATTGATGAAATTGGTGATGGAAGAACATTGTCCGTTTATGGCAGTAGACTTACCCAAGACAGCCTTGATGTCATAGCGCGGTATCCCGTAAGCCAGCTTGTAGTGAGGGATGCATTATTTACAGATCTTAGTCCCTTGAAAGAGAATGAACTCAATGAATTTCTCGCATATTTTGATTACGTATCAGAGATGTCCTTGCAGGGGATCGGAATCCTGACGAATATGCCTCTAAGGGCTTTAGCATTACGAAATGCAGGTCTGACGGATTTTGATTTCCTGAACGATCTTCCGTATCTGCAAACTTTAGAGATCGGAATGGAAGAGCATTTAACGAATCTATGCTTTGCAAGTCGAATGGCTTTACTATCGTTAAATGTCAGAGAAACGGGCATAACGAATTTGAATGCCCTGGCTGGTAGTTCATTAGAGGTTTTTGATGCCTCGGGGTGCAGGATATCTGATCTTACACCTCTTTCTGGCTTGCCGTTGCGTGAGGTTTATCTCTCTCGGACAGATGTAACCGATCTTTCGCCTTTGCGAAATGCACCTTTAGACGTGCTGCATTTGGAAGACGCCCTCGTGTCTGATTTAAGCATCCTTGCAGGAGAAGATCTCGAACACCTTCAACTTTCAGGAATATCGAGCAATGTATTGCCTAGCCTACGGGTTGGGAGTTTGAAGCATGTGGATATATCCCCGGCCGAACTCAATGCGGAAATTATCAGCATCCTGTCTGAGATACCGGGGCTTATAACACTCAACTACCAAGGCTTTGAATCAGCCATCAAGGATCTTCAGTTCGATTGGCAAACGATGGAGAGGCTGGGGCAAAGATGACGAGAGTTGATTTCGTGAAGCTTTGTGGTTTGATGATCGTTGTTTTTGTGTGCTGCGGGCTGGCCGGCTGTTCGACACTTCCTACAGTCGAAAATATAGGTGAGAATGAGCCTGGAGTTGCGCATGTTGTTGTCGAGTTCGAACACAGTAATGAAGCACTCCAGTCGTGGCGGATCCGGTTTGCAGGGGGGGGGAAGTGAAAGGGTCAAAAAGGTCATCTGGCGTGATTTTGAGTTGAAAATGCAGTTATGGCGGTGATTTTCGTGCTGCTCCCGGTTTGAAGATTGGCCAACTCTCGTCCGGCGATGGCGATGCCATTTTCAAAGTGGCGGTGTGATCATGTGATCGGGGCATAACTCGATTTTATTGGGGGCATCGTCGTGGATATTTCCCGAATCCAGTGCTGCACTTGCGTATTTTACTTTTTGGGTTCGCGCTACAAACGATGATATGCTATTTGAGACGCAAGAAATTTGCGTGAGAAAAGGTCGCATTTGCCGATGAGCGAGGAATCCATACAGAATCCGCACGATCAGCTTTTCAAGGAGGCATTCTCGCATACCGAGAACGCTGTTGGATTTTTCCAGAACTATCTGCCCCCAGAGCTGCGCGAGCGACTGGCGTGGGACACCCTTAAGCTGCAACCAGGACATTACACAGATGAGGCACTGCGTGGCAGTGAGTCTGATTTGCTCTATACGGTTCAGATCGACGATAGCCCCGCATTGCTCTATTGCCTTTTCGAGCACCAGAGCACACCGGATGCCTGGATGCCCCTACGGTTGATGCGCTATATCCTTGGCATCTGGGAGCAGTACCGTAAGCAGAATCCGGCGGTCAAAAAGCTGCCACCGGTACTGCCGCTGGTGCTTTTCCAAGGCGGTGCTGCCTGGAGTGCCGATCTTGCGCTTAGCGGGTTAATCGATATCCCCGACGGCTTCGAATCCTACCAGCCAGAGTTCCGGCATTTACTTGTCGACCTCAACCATATCAACGCCGATGAGCTAAAGGGATCGGTTATTGTCAGAACCGTGTTACTGGCGTTAAAGGCAAGCAGAGAGGGTCAACACCCGGAGTTGCCCCGCCTATTCCAACTGCTTGCGGAGCTGGCGGATAAAAACAGCGCGTTACCAATACTACGGACGGTGCTGAAATACATTTGCGTCGTTGACAATGATGCCGATTTGACGGAGTATATGAGACAGGTTGAGGCGGTACAAAAGCCAAAACTGCAGGAGGAAGCCATGACAATTGCCGAACAACTTATCACCAAAGGCCGCCAGGAAGGCCGCCAGGAAGGTCGTCAGGAAGGCCGTCAGCAGGGCCGCCAGGAAGAAGCCGCAAGAACTTTACTGAAAATCCTCAACAAGCGTTTCGGGGCAGTTTCACCGTCTGTGGCCAAGAAAATCAGCACAGCCTCCAGCGACCAGCTTGAAGCATGGATCGACGCCTCACTGGATGCAGACAGTATTGAGCAGGTGTTTTAACACCCCGTAGGGTGCAAAAACTCATCTGGGCTAAAAACGGTGCTATGATTGGTTGAATCGGGAGTAGTGGCTTCGAAATCTCGTCCGGTTTTTCTGGCTAAGAACTTTGCAAGCGGATCGGAAATGCCCGAAATAGACCTTTTTCTGGCGATTATGGGCACAGCCCGACTGCTGGTGATATCTGCAAAAAACAAACAGGTAGCCCTTCCAGGCTACGAGATGTAAAAGCACCTTTTTTCAAAGAAAATCTTTTTTTGGGAGTCTAAGGTATAGAGTGGCTTTTTTTAGAGCGGTGCGGTTCGCGCAGGATTTTTATAATGCGGATGAAAAATTAAGAATGACGGGAATTGATCCAGCAAAGTTATCGATTACTTGTTTCTGGTGGCGTCAAATGTTGCGGGCACATGTACGATTCAGAAAGTCGAGAAATGTTCATATGTACGGACTGCCCACTTTCCCTTTCAATCCCGTATTTGGTAAGGATTACTTCAGGCCTCATCCGTCTGGGCATCCTAGTTTGTCAGATTGTACAGACTGCGAAAAATCAGTGGGGAGTGTAATATGGCCGGCTTTATTGCCCCCAAATCAACCAAGCCCGTGATCATCGCTTTAGTGAAAGCGTTATGCGTCATTCTGTCATTACTTGTCATCATCAATTGGTATACCGGTGGTCTATTAACTCAGGCACCCGGCTTAATTCGTAATATGAAGAATGTTCAAAAGAAACTGGAGATAACGCCTACTGAGGCGCATATTATTCGCGATGAAGCCAAGGGCCTGCTTCAAATTCACCACGAAACGGGAAGAACGACGTTCGATTTTGATGGTATACCGCAAGATTTCTATACGCTTCGGCAGATGCAACCTCTCCATATCGTAATATGGAGTCGTTCGGAAGATCCTTACGGTGAGGTTAGGGTCGTTTTTGCTGGGGGACTTATGCATGCGGGTATAATTATCAGATTCAGTAATGAGGATGCACAAATCCCCCCCCCGGCTATTTGGGAAACTCATCAGGTTATAAGCGACGTATGGACGTATTGGCGGTAGATGTTACCGGCGAAAGGATTGAAGTCATCCAGAATTGGCGAACGAATAGGGATTGGGGTCATCCATTAGAGGCGGATGTCAAGAGACAAAAACTCCCTCCGTCCCGTAGGGGGCAAAAACTCATCCGGGGTGAAAACGGGGCTATGATTGGCTTAATCGGCGGTAATGTGGGGGGATGGGCACATCTCTTGACTCAGGTGGGGCGGTTGAGAGCGAGGAAAAGGCTGGCAAAGAGCAACTTGAGGCGGGGGGCGATTTACATAGAAGGTGCAGAATGAGGAGCGTTGACACCGTGAAACGAGAAGGTCCGGTTGATTGGCCATTTGTTGGCAAGCAAAGGGGAATGGATCATGCATGATATTCCATGGTTCAGAATGCGTTCTGCGAATCATCTGTCTTCTTGTTCTAAAACGCGGGTCGTCATGGTCGTTGTTCTGGCCTGTCTGGCAGGTATACGTGCATTCGGAAGCAACCAGCAAGCAAGAAACTGGCATCGGCAACGCGTTCGTTACACCTATTCGAGTCACCAATCCCAATGGAACTACATTCCTCCGAGGGGATCGCCTGCCCGAGCTGCTTATGATGCATTTGCCGCCACGGAACGCAAGGATACCGATGCCCTTGTGGCGGTGCTCGCTCCCGAATCCAGACAATATGCGGCATCATTTGAAAGAAACTGGTTGCCGCGAATAGAAAGGTGGAAGTTTGCGTTTATGCAGACGGGTGTACTGGAGGCCGACGGATTGGGATATGTTGTTATTAGCAGTTCCCGCCATGTACCCGGTAACCGCAGCGATACACCCTTTACATCTGTTCTGTTCATGGAACGGCACGATGACAAATGGCTCCTGACGCATCGCGTATTGGATAGGGTTGAACGCGATAATGTGACGAGGCGATTCAACGCTTTGCGACGCAGCACTTCCAAAGAGGCGATTGAGGAACGGCTCGAGCGATCACGGCGCGAGTGGTTCGCGTTCACAGCGAGGCCAATGGGCGTTTCTCCGGAAGATTGGGATGCCGATGCTGCCTATGCCAAGCACAAGCAGACTGAGGCATATCTCAACAGGCGACAAAAAGAAGGGTCATTGGCAACATCGTTTTTTGAAATGATGGAATTGTATGGCGGCGAATATGTTTCCCCGCCGGTAACGTTTAGCATTACGGATGAGCCTGAAAATCCGAACTTTGATAATTTGCTCGATGCGTTTCAAACTGCGATCTACTTACGACTATTGGAGGTTCACAGTTTTCCAAGAACATGGGAATGGAGCGCAAGAACGGTTGATGATGCCAAGGCTTCAAATCGCTTGCCTGCAAACATACCTATATTTAGCTATGTGACCCATGTTTCCGTGACAAAACTGACCCGCGTACAAATAATGTGCCGGATTCCTTTGCGTTACAATGGCAATGAATACCAGAAGATCCATTATCGTCTGGTATTTTCTGACGATGAGAAAACGATGCGTCTTAATGATTACATCCCTGCTAATGAACGCATTGCTTTTGGTTATGCCTATTTTAAAAGGGAGGGAAGGCGTTGGATCCCCAATAAGGATCTAGATGGATATGCTGGATTCAATCGGGTGTATACTTCTTTTGAGAGTATTGACCAGTCATTGGCTTTTCTTATGCCGAATCAGGCAATGGCTAAAATGGTCGATGACGTAAAGGGGTACTTTCAGGACTCGCCATTGCCAGCGCACATGCGTCGGTTTTACACAAAAGAAGAGTGCATCGACATCGAAGACGCCAGAAAAGCGGGGATGTGGAACAACTTGTAGCCAATGTTCCAAAGAGTTTCGAATGGCATGGCCGCCCAGGGACTACAGGGAGTCATAAACACCGTTTCGCTCTGCAACGACATCCTGGTATATTGCTTATGTTTGGGCGAGCGGTGTGGGCCATTGTTCAACCATGTAGGGGGAGAGAAGACGCGAATCCCCTTCTTGAAAGTGTGTGCCCGGCGTAGCCTTCTTGTAAGCGGGCGATTTACTCAAAAATTCAGGTTTTGGTAGAGTGGAAAGATGTTATTTTTATGTTTTTTCAAAGAAATTCCTGTGTTGAGAGTCTATATGATATATAGTTTTTTCTCACGTCAGAATAGGAGGCGAATCTTGGAAGCCAGTATATATTTCGTGAAAGTGCTTTTGTTCGCCATCATCGTATTGGTTTGTATTGGTTACGCTGATACGGAGATTGCTTCCGTAGAGAGCCGTCAGGATCCGCGCATTGCCATGTTTGGTTTTACGGCGCTTGATGTGCGCTATGATATGATAGATGCGGCTGCTAGCCTTTCGGACATTGTGCAGGCAGCCGTGATGGTGCAGGCAGATGATTGGGACTGGGTGGAGCGGCAAGAACTGGCATTGCTCGAAGCTGAGCTTCAACTGGGGGTACATGGAATCGGTAACAGGGGTAGTGCATCGATGCTTGCTCTCGGGCAGTGGTTGCATGCAGATGTTGCCATTACCGGGACATTAATCCGAGATCGGGATCAGCAGCTTTCCTTGCAGATCGAGGCTATTGATCTTACGCGCGCCGACGTGCTCGCCAGCAGAGATGTTTCGCTGCACGCTAAAGCGCCTGAGCAGCGTTGGCATTCGGTCGCTGACAACAGTTATGTTTCCAGGTTGATCGATCCCGGTATGGTCGTATCCCTGACGCATGTAGACGCTGCACTGGCCACTGAAGCATTACTGAAGGTGCTGCAAGCAGCTCGTGCGCAATTGGAGTGGAGACGGGGGCGTCGAACGGTTGCACCGCTATTTCTTTTCAATATATCAGCAGAGCGAAGGCTGGATTTTCTTGAAAGTGACTTCCTGTCGCTATTATACGAGCGTAGTGCAGAGGCTGGTATACATATATTGCGGTTTCCGCGTTCGGGGACAGCCTTGGAAGAGAGTCATCTGGTTGTAAGCGGAATGGTTTCAGACAAACCACCGCGTTGGCATAATGTGGCAGATCTCTATGTATGGGGAGAGTTCACGGAACGCGAAACATATGCTGCACGGTTCGAAGATGTAACCATTGAGGTGAAACTCCATATTTGGAATGGGCATGAAGATCCAATTGTAAAGACGTTTGAAGGGACCATTGGCCATGTGGATGACCTTTTCGACGATCTTGTGAACAGCACGCTTGCGTGGATTCATTCAGATTCTGCGAGACCGGAACGTGTCGAGCAAGGGCGTTTGCGCGTGGCGAAGACGCTATATGATCGTGTTGCTGTTCTTGAAAAACGCGGTTTTTCGGATGAATCCCTTCGTATGCTGGAAGCGGCCTGTTTCTTTTCTCCAGAGCGGGTAGATTGGCGCGTGGAATTGCTACAGGCGCGTGAGCGACAGTTGTGGGGCAGCAAAGAAGGGCGTATGGCATCTTTTCAGGTAAGTCAGGATATCCTTCGTCAGTTCTTACTGTTGGAGAGGCAATATGGTAGTGCCGCCGTGAAGCACTCGCGGTTCTATCATGAGATCATGAAACGATTGTTGTCCATGCATCGGCGGCATCCGCTTGGTGCGCCGGCATCTGATATGCACGCTTGGCGAAGATATTTGGAGGAAGAGTATGTGCGCCGTTTAACGGTAGCAAGGCATCCGGATGCGATAAGTACTGGTGCTATATTTCTTGAGCATTCGGATCTGTTTGTGGATCTAGTAGAAGAGCTTCTGGATGTCTGGATGTCCGGCGAATATGATCGATATCGTGGTCCTCCTGACTTGCTGGAGCGGATCAAAAAACATTATGAGCGTGCGGGGCAAAAGGAGCGCGGCATCGAAATTGTTAGTTTGCCGCGCGCCGATTTTCAACGCCGATCGGCAGGAAATATTTTGCGTTCTGTGCGTCGTCCGACGGTACCTCGGTTAGATTTGTTTCCGCCGCCTCTGGATGCTTCCATGCGCGCGATACCTAGCCCTGTGATGTCTCAACTTCCGACGCGCACAGTATCCGCGATCTTACCACATGAGTCCTCGGTTTGGATTAGCGTGCAGTCTGACACGCAAGTTGGCGGAGGTGGGGCACTTGATGGCACCGATAAAAGGGATACGTATCGAGGTAATAGGGTATTACTATATGATATGCAATCTTTGCGTTATGCCGACGTCACAGATGACATTGGTGTTGCGTCCAGAGCCTTTCACATGCATGCGGCTGGGGGGGATGTCTGGCTTGCTTCCGTCTCGGAAGGTGTATGGAGAATGAGCCCTTGTTTGCGTTCCGTGCAGCAGTATGGATATGCTGATGGTTTACTTACACGCGACATCTTTGCGGTGACAGACTGGCGTGGCCAGATATTTGTCGGAGGGGGCACGAGAATGCCCCCGGTGGGGAGAGGGACTGGGCGGCTTAGTGCTTTGGATCTTGCCGGAAGCGACAGTTGGGCAGGGATAGAGATTGCCGATGATGACACACCGCCGTTGACATTTTTAGAGACTTTTGGTGACACCCTGTTGGTGTGTGCTGGATCACGGCATCATATTTTGCTGCGAGCAGGAGTCGAGAGTCAGACAAACCTGACCACGCTCTTGTTTTCTGACTACAGGGGATACTCGGAGGCAAGTTCGTTGGATTTGGATGGGAGGGTATTGGCTACAGCCAGCGATGCGGAGGGGTACTGGATTGGAACATGGGGGGGGCTGTTTCGCTTTTGTCCAGCGTCGATGGAGGTGGTACGTTTTGCTTGCCCTCCGGGGGTGGACGTGCATTTTGCACCGCCGTATACGTCCTTCGGGCGTGATCGTCGATCCGGTCGCATAAAGTCTGCCTACTGGCCAGCAAGCCGTATTCCGGGCGGTGTGTCGGCTCTTTTAGATGATGGTGACTTTCTTTGGGTTGCCACCATGCCGGTGACAAGGGGTAGATTTACGGTCTCCGCAAACGATAAGCATTATGTGCTTCTTTTTCATAAACCCACCCAGCGATGGGTAGGCCGGTTCGAAGTTGGAGCGCGGGTATCTGCTTTAGCCTCCGTAGGGGATGATCTATGGATTGGGCTCTCGTTACCGGATGGTCAATTGAAGGAAACCCCCGATCCGCGCCGCTCGGTTTTGTTGGCTGTTTCCAAGCAGGAGATCAAGGCTATACCTGAAACCGATTGGGTGTCGGATCAGGTTTCCGAGGCAGAAATACTAGAGGCGATTGCCAGTCTTTCACGACAGGATCAGGCCGTGTATCATTTTCTGCTCGGTAATGATGAGCTTGCTGTGCAATTACTTGAGGACGCCCCATTGGAATACGACGCTCTGTTTATGCTTGCTTATGCACATGACCAATCGGGGCTGGACGCTCCAGAAATTGCGATAGACTACTTTCGAAAATTGATGGATTGGTTTCCTGAATCGAATATTGCGCGTGAAGCCCGCCGACAAATCCAGCGGCTTCAATAATAGAGGACGGCGTAAACGTTCAGCAATCATGATGTGTATGCGTGCAGGGAGGCGTTGCGCGGGTTTCATATCCAGTCGCGACATTGCATTTCATCATGTCATGTTTGGCCGATCTTGCGATTTCCGGGAGACGTGTGGGATCGCATGGTTCTTCTCGTATTTCCATAGCCATGCTGTCCGCGTTATAGTTGAAGTAAGCGTGTGATGGTTGGTGAGAGGCCCGACATGCTAAAAGCAATGGGTAGCAGAATGACGCCAAGACCATTCATGCGGCGTGTCCCGTATAGTAGGGGGAGTAATCCGATGGCGGCAGAAATGATCATTACGGCAATGCCAACCCATCCGGAGAAAAGAGCCACGATGGAGACAATGGTTCCAGCGGCTGCTATGGAAATGGGTCGGTAGCCGACGGTTTGCACCAATTTGCAGATGTAGTTTGTGAGCGGATGTAGGAGCAGTAAGGCGATGGCACCTCCGATCAGGATCGCTCCGCCTGCTAGCCAGTAGAGGTGCGGACTTCCGGTCGTTACGGTGCTTTGCAGCATCCAGGCGCCACCGCCCCTTGTCAGGTGTAGGTCTGGGACATAGAACAGCAAGATTCCGCCTGTATAGTAGACACTTTTGGATGCACCTTGCGAGATGAGGAATGCATCCTGGTTGCGCAGTGCTGTCGCATGACCCGCAAGCATACCACCGATACCGCCAGTCACGACGGGGAAGAAGGCGGCGAAACCGCCGCCGAGAATGCCAGCCAGGGCACCCTGCCGGACATGCATGCGTTCGGGCGGTCTTGTATTGCTGTCTATCTGCTCTTGTGGCGGTGGGGTAAGATTACTGCAGGTATTGTATAGTAACCACGGTAAGGTAAAGAGTCCGACAAATGCCGGCATGAGGTTTTGAAAGGCGTTGGCATAGGGTAGTGGGGATCGGAAAAACAAGATACAGCCTAGAAATCCGGAGAGTAAGAAGACGATGATGCCGATGGCCGGTGTTTTGTTGGCAAGCAAGAAGCGCATGAGCGGCCTTCGCCCAGGCGGAATAGCCTTTGGCCATTCCGAAAGGAGCATGAAAATAATGATCGACCATAGAATCCAGTGGGTATGTCGGCGTGTTGTGGCATAAATTGTCGGGAGGATATGCGGCAGCACTGGCATTGCTATCGCAACTGCCATTAATGCGGCGAGACTTCCGAGTGCGGTCAGCATCACGGCCTGATGCCCTTTGCCTGCGAGAAGCATTTTTTGTCCGGGCAGCACCGTTAGTAGCGCACTTTCATCGGGTGCCGCCAGGATAACGGCCGGGATCGTGTTGCCGATCGCCCAAGCGCTGATCATTGCGATCATGATAGTGGATAACCATTCCTGGGAAATAGCGGTAGTTGCCTGAAGGTGCAGATAGACCCATAATAGGGCCCCGATCACGTTATAAACGTGTAGTCCGGGAATGCAAGCGAGTAAGCTTGCCACGGCGGCGGCTAATATGACCACGCTACCTAAAAGCAGTAGGTTCATGTTACTCCGGGAAATCAAATTGTTCAGGGCTGCGAATAAACAATACAGGTGGTTCGTCGGCGCGAATACGCAAACTCCCGCTTACATACAGGCGAGATCCGGCTTCGATGTCTGGCATTTGCTCTTTCAGTCGCGTAAGGGCTCCTTCGAGGAACACGATGCGTAAGGTGGCACCACTTTCGTCGTCGAGATCCGTTGCAGCGCTTCTGCGGTTGCGGCTGATGCGCGGGATATGCGTGATGTTTCCTTCAAAGTACAGTTGTGCGAATTGCATAGTTGGTGTGATCTCTGCGATGGGCAGTGTCTGCGGCGGGCGCATACGCGTCCCCAGCATGAGCAACAACAATCCTACCGTGGCAATCATCCATGTGCCACGGCGTAGTTTTCGATGTATCCAGGGGAGTGGACGCAGGGCATCGCAATACGGGCAGGTTTTGCCGGGCTCGCTATAGCGCTGACAAACGGGACACAATGCATGCATGGGGTGAGTCATTACAATTTTCCGACAATGACGCGTAAGATATCTTCGGTGGTAACGAGTCCGATGATTTGATCGTGTTGCTTTACCAAGCACAAGGGTTGTCGTGAGCGGCGCATGATCGGCAAAATACCGTCCACTCTGGTTTCGGCCGGTATGACTTTGAGGGGGCGTGTATATTCTGCGATTGTTCCTTCACCCGTGGGCCCGACCAGGCTCAAGATATAGCAGACGTTTACCACGCCCGTATATTGTCCGTTGTTCGTTTGTACGGGAAAGCGTGTGAGTCCCGTTTCTCTTGCAATTTGATACAGTTTGCTTAGGGACATTTCCTCTTGGACTGTGATCATTTCTTCCAGGGGGGTCATGATTCGTTCGACGGGGGTGCTGGATAATTCGATAACGCGATGAATCATAAAGCGTTCCTTGGCCGAGAGCACGCCATCCATTTCGCCCTCTCGCGCGAGTACTTTCAGGTCTTCGCGGGAAATGACAGCGGTGGGCCGGTAAAAGGTGCGTTCTCCGGGAGAAAGTAATTTAGCCATTGCAATGACCACGATAGAGAAAGGGCGCAGGATCCATTCGGCCGTTAACAGAGCGGTTGCAAAGCGTTGGCATCGGTCAATCGGGCGTGCTTGGAACCATGCTTTGGGGAGATACTCGCAAAAGATAATGACAATGATAGAAATAACCAGAGACGAGGATGTCTGGGCGCCCGGCAGGTTGATTTGGAGGGCTAGGCTTGCGGCCAGCACGGAGTTCATTACTACGCACAGATTGGTGCCAATCAAGGTGGTGCCTAGCAAGCGGTCGAAGCTTTCGACAAAGGTTTCCAGTACGCGTGCCCGGCGTGATCCTTTGCGCACATAATGGCGCAATCGTAAACGATGTATCGATATAATACCGGTTTCGATGCCGGCGAAAAACGCATGCAGGACAAGAAAAATCGCGATCAGGAGAAGGTGAATCGAGATCATCTTTCTTCTCCTTGCTCGTCTTCCGGTTCTTCATCCGTTGTGCGGACTTTTCGCAATTGCACCATCATGATGCGTTGCCTGCGCACGCGTTCAACCGTTGCGCGCACGCCTTGCGCCGTGGCGACTTCGCCGGCTTTGGGAATATGTTCTAATTGTGCGGTAATCCATCCTGCGATACGATCAGCCCCTTCGGCTTCGAGGTCCAAGTCCAGCTCGTAATTGATATCTTCGAGGCTGGTACTTCCGGCAATCAGCCAGGCATTGGGGCCGGTGTGCTGGATGACTGCCGGCATTTCCCCGAATTCGTTTTCCACGTCATCAGCGATTTCCTCAAGAATATCCCCGCGCGTAATCAATCCTGCCGTACCGCCGAACTCATCCGCCACGATGGCAATGCGTCGATTTTCGCGTTGAAAGGTCGTGAGCAAGGCATCGAGAGGGGCATTCTCGGGTACATAGTATGGTTTGATGAGGGAGGTGGAAAAATCGGTTCCGCCATTGAGCATAAAGCGGGGTACATCGAGGAAGCCTTCGATTTGATCGATCGTTTCGCGATACAATGGCAGGAAATGGAAGCGGCATCCCTGGGTGACGGCAATCTGTTCTTCGGGGGGATCGTCCAGATCGATGCCGACGCAGTCGACACGCGGCGTCATGACATCGCTTGCTTGTGTTTCCTCGAGACGGATGATGCCGTCCACCATGGTACGTTCCTCTTCGTTTAGAACGCCCGTTTCTTCCCCGAGTTCGACAGCCGTTAAAAACTCTTCCTCATTGAGGCTTTTGCGTGGTTCGGGTAATTGATGTTCGAATATTTTTGTGATGCGATCCAAGATGATTCGGGCTGGTTTGAGGATATACATCAGCCCGTATAGGGGAATGGCATACAAGGAGGCCATGGTGCCGGCATGGCGCATGGCAATACGTTTCGGTATCACTTCGCAGGCGATGAGCAAGGCTATCGTCATGACGGGGATGGTGACCGCTTCAGCACGGGGCACATCGAGCACGCGCAGGATCGTATAACCGAGTGCGGATGCCGCCACATTGACGAGGGTGTTGCCCACAAGAATCGTAGACAGCAGTTGGGTGGGTTGCTCCAGCAAGAGCTCTACCATGGCGGCACGTGCCGGTTGTGCCTTCTTGATGCGATTTACCATGAGTGAGTTCATGGAAAAGAACGCGGTTTCGGCGCTGGAAAAGAAAGCGGATAAGACAAAAAGTCCGAGCAGGATGATGAGGCCTATCAGGATCATAGGTCATTGCTCACGTTGGTTTGTACGTCGTCAATTTGCAGTCTGGTGCGTTGGTCCTGGTTTGTTTGCTGTACTTCCAGCGTTTGGATCATCCAGGTTTCATCGATTTGGCGTACACTTTGTACCCAAAAGCGGCGAATCGGGCTTCCTTTTTGATTAAATCCCTGCGCTTGTAGTAGCAGTCCCTGTTCGCTGCTGATCCAGAGCCGTACTTTTTCATAGCTTGTGTAGGGCATGTTTTCCGGTGCGGCGACTTCGATGATATGGCAGTGGAAGCCGCGCACTGATTCTTCTCCGACAAACCGGGCTCCCCGCCACCACAGAAAGGGTAATGTTAAGTCTAACCAGCTTATGTCGGTGTCTGCGATATTGGCGGTTAGGTCAGGCAGGGGGGCATCCTCTAGATCGGGACCACTGCGGTATGTGAATGCTTTTTCCTGATTCGGGCGAAACGTTAGCGATTCGAGCGGGATCGCATCCGTGTCTTGGATGGTATAGGTTACGGTGGGGGTAGGAGGTTGCCAATTCGCGTCTAGTGTAAACGTGTAGGTTTGTCTGGGAATGCCTCTGCGCAAGCGAACAAATAGGGATCCCTTTGCTTGAATATGTTGTGCCGGAAGCTGTGCGACGACCCGGTCGAGCATTTCGTCAGCCGAGATAGTCGGGGGCGCGGCTTGGAGCCGTAGAGCCATCCCGCCCAAAAGCATCGACAACACAAAAGACAAGAGCCTGTTACCTGCTAGGTGCATACTTATTCTGTTGCACCTGCTGCGGGTGCGTTCTGATCGAGCGCGATAGCCTGATCCAAGACGTCACGGATTGCAGTCAAACCCGCTGCAGGAATCATGACTGTGTCACGACGTCCCCCGACGTCTTCTGTGATTCTAAGAACACGTCCTCGAGGGTTCTCCCGCAAACTGATAAAAAAAACTTTTCGCTCTGCCTGTACTTTTTCGTTCAGTAATTCCTTATCCACGACTGAACTCCTCTTTCACCCCGTTATTGAACAATGAGACAGTATTTATGCTAACAAGGAGTTGTTCGGTGTCAATCCTCTGTTTTGCATGATTTTCGATTCTGTTGAAATACGTTGACGCTCAGCGGGGTGGCCTTTAGATTATCCATTATGAAAAGTTTGATTGTAGCATTGGGTGTTTTTTTCTTTTTTGCAGGGGTTGGATGTCGTCAACACGACTGGCGTGAGGTGACGATAGAGGTTCCGGAGATGCATAATGAGGCAGCGATTCGTTTGGTGATGCAAGCCTTAAGTCGTGGGCCTGGCATTAAGCCGGGATCCGTGCTTGTTGATCCGCAAAACCGCATTGTACGATTCACGTATGACAGTTTATTGGTCGCCGATATGAACTTTGTGCACCTGATTGCGGCGGCGGGCTTTACGGCGAATGGAATTCCCGGAGATGAAAATGCGCGGGCCAACTGGCCATCTGAAGTGCAACCGTGAATGCCCTGATTGAGCTTTTTCTGGAGTATATCTCGTTGGAGCGGGGGTTGTCTGACCGCACGCGCCTTGCCTATGCTTCCGATTTAACGTCCTTTACCGATGCGCTTATCGTTCGCGGGATCACGGCGATCCATGATGTCACACGGGAGCATATTGTCGATTACCTGTTGGCAGAACGGGAGCGGGGATTGAGCGTCAATTCCATTTCCCGTCGTTTGGTTGCGATCAAGGTGTTTTTCGCTTTTTTGCAACGTGAGGGCTTGCTGGCTCACAACGTGACAGGTGTGATGGAGTCGCCACGTCTTTGGAAGGTATTGCCGGGCCTTTTGCGCCCGCGCGAAGTGGAACGATTGCTACAGGCAGCCGAGGGCGATGACAAGTTCTCGATCCGTAACCGTGCTGTGCTGGAATTGTTTTATGCCACGGGCATGCGTGTCCAGGAAATGTGCGACTTGCAATTGGATGATGTGCATGCCGATGAGCATTACATACGCTGTACTGGCAAGGGAAACAAAACGCGGGTGGTGCCGTTTGGGCGTGTCTCGCAGCAGTATCTGGATCGGTATATGGCGAAAGCGCGTCCGCTTTTTGAGGTGCGAGGACCGAACCGCGCCGTTTTCTTAACGGTGCGGGGCACGCTATTTTCGCGGAAGCGTTTGTGGCAGATTGTGAAGGAAGCTGCGCGCAAGGCTGGTATTGATCAAAATGTATATCCGCATACCCTGCGGCATTCCTTTGCGAGCCACATGCTTGCCAATGGCGCGCCTTTGCGGGTGATCCAGGAAATGCTTGGGCATGCGGATATTGCCACAACGCAAGTTTACACGCATGTCGACCAGCAACGTCTCCGTTCCGTGCATCACCAGTTTCACCCGCGTGGATGAGGGGGCCGACCTTGTGCCGGTGTTGGTACATAACGTGAAAAGAATTATGGGTTTTGTGTTTGATCTTTTATGCCTCACGCATATGATTTTGTGCGGAAGCGCACATGTACGGTGGGATATCGATTTATGAATATTTCCAACATGCGCACGTCGGATAGAATGTTCAAACGGGAGAGGGGACATTGTGAAGCAAATCAATCATGCAACGATTCGTGGCATTCTTGCACTCATTGCGGTGTATCATGTGCTGGCCGGCGTGGCGGCGACCTTTTTCACCGTGCAGGCTGCGCTATTGGCAAGCTGGATGTATGGGGTTGATATTGTAATGGATGGGCAGACAGAATTGCTGGTGCGCTATTTGGGGGCCTTTGCCATACCATTTGGGGTTATGGCTGCCATGGCGGCATTGGATCCTGTCCGGAATAAAACCTTTATCTATGGTGCGGTTGTGTATTTTGGGGTTCGGGCTTTTGACCGGATTCTGTTTGCCTCCCTTTTCGCGGAGCATCAGGTTGGCGTGGTGCCAAATTGGTGGCGTATTCTCGTTATTCTTGCATTTGCAGTGGGCCTATTGGTTTTCGTGCCGCGAGTGAGCAAGTCGGATTAAGGTGCCCGTGCAGGAAAGAGATTGTAGCGGATGATTCAACTTCCCTGGTCGGAGAAAAGCGGGCCGCATCTGGTGCTTGACATCACGGGTCTTTGTAATCTTGCGTGTTGTGCTTGCTATAAACGTAAGGATGACACGGTACGGTCCGTTTCCGATGTTTTGCAGGATCTCGACGTGGCGTGCCGGATGCGGCGCGTGCAAACCGTTTCCCTGGCTGGAGCAGAACCGACATTACATCCGCAGTTGCCCGAGATTGTGGATGCGATTCACCGTCGTGATATGCGTGTGTCATTGGTCACGAATGGCATTGCGCTTTCCGATTCATTACTCGCGGCACTGAAACGGGCCGGTTTGGATGTCGTGATGTTGCATATCGATGAAGGGCAGAACCGTCCGGATTTAGAAGGTTCGGTCAATGCCTTGCGTCGACAATTGGCCGATCGTGTAGCTTCGCATGGCTTGGATGTGGGACTTTCGGTTACGCTGTATCCGGATTCTTTTTCCGGCTTGCCGGATCTGGTGCAATTGATTCTGGATAGTCCGTCGATTCACTTTGCCTTTATCACGCATCAGGTGGACATGACGCGTTTTGGTGCTGCGAATAAGACCTCGAATGCGGATATCGTAGCGTTGATGCGAGATGCATTCGGATTGGAGCCGTTTGCGTGCGTGGGACCTTATCCTGCATGGTTATCCTATTTCGTGCCTGTGGTTCAAAAGGGGACATCTTTTGAGAGGGTCTCCCTTCGTTCGGGGTGGGCAGATGCAGCACTGGTTCGGTTGCCGCGCCTGTTGTCGGGGCGCAACATGTTCTATTGTCCGCAACGCGCCGGTATCACCCGATTCCAAACCATGGTCAATCTTATCAGCCGGGGACACTGGATTCGTGCCCGCCGTTTTCGGGCGCATGTGCGGGATGCGCAATTGTACTCGAAGCGCATTGTGTTTGATAATGGAGCAGGGGATTGCCGATCGTATTGCCCCAATCCGACAGTGCGCAATGGGCAATTGATGCCGGTTTGCATGGTGGATATGGAGGGTGCTGCATGACGACGGTTCTTGCGCGGACGCAGGTTATCTGTCCGCATTGCAGCGCGTCGCATCCAGCGACAATTGAACGCGATGGCAATCAGGTTGTCGGTCGGTATTCTTGTGGCGATGTTGCTCGCAGCGTGGCGTTGTCCGGTAATGCGGATCTCTACGAGATGATTCGTAGAAGAAGCTACTCTGGGTCTCCTGTAGCTAGAACGGGCCGGCGGCGTTTGCTACATTTGCTGCCGCTAACGCAGCATTGCAATATGCGCTGTCCGGTGTGTTATGCCGAGGCTGGCCCCGAAAGCGATCCGCAGTTCTTGCCGGTGGGTGAGGCTATTTCGCGTATCAAGGCTGCAAAGCAGCGTGGAGCGCGCGTTGTCACATTGACGGGTGGCGAGGCGGTTTTGCACCCGGAGTTGCCCCTGTTGATTCGCAAAGCACGTCGCGTGGGGGTGCGGCTGTTTTTGCTGTCGAACGGTTTGGCTTTCGCGAGAGAGCCTGCCTTGGCCCGCGATTTGAAGCGTGCCGGGCTGGCACGCGTTGCGCTGCAGTTTGATACCCTCGACCCTGACACATTGCTATTGCTTCGCGGCACGCGCGATGTGGAGATGAAGTGTCGTGCTGCACACCATATTTTGAATGCTGGCCTGCATCTGGGCTTGATTGCGACGGTGACAAGACACAATCTGTCGCAACTGGGCGATGTGATTCGTTTTGGTTTGTCCCTAGGCAAAGGGATGACCTCTATAACGCTGCAGGCAGCCGCTCCTGTCGGCCGCTTCGCTTTGGATGCGGATGTGACCGTCGATAAGGAACAGATTCTTGCCGCGGTATTGCGCGTGACCGATGCCACGAAGGATGACGTCTGGCCTTTGCCTGCGTTTGCTCCTTGGGGGTTGACGTTGCATCCTGATTGTGGTGTGAATCTGATTGCGCTTACCGATGGTGATCGGCATGATTGGCTACGGTCTTGTGTTGACATTCCGGCGTTGTTTCATCGTATGGCCGCATCAGGTGCTGACCATAACTGGTGGGCGCGTAATATGCGACCCTTGCGTTATATGCTTGCTGCAACGTACCCGGGTAAACGGATCCGGTTTCTTCGCCACATGGCGGGGTTTATGTCGGGCCGTTCGCGGCGGGGAATGGTCATTATTGGCATGGGAGCATTTTGCCGACGTGATTTTTTTGATACGGCACGGGTTGTCGGTTGCGCGACTGACGAGCTGCGTGCTTCCGGGGGCAGGTCTCCCTGTCTTGCTTATTCGGGGATTGAATGAAAATTTTATTATTAATGCCGGATGCGCATATGCATAAGCTGCGTATCGGATCGTTTGTGCGATCGATGCGCGAAGCCCCTTTGACGCTGACAACGTTGGCGGCGTTGCTCCCGTCGGATCCAGATGTCGAGGTACGGATTGTTGATGGCAGTGTTGATGCGATTCCGCTGGATGCGGCAGCGGATCTGGTCGGTATCAGTGTGCTAACGGGGTGCGCGTTGTCTGCTTATGAGCTGGCCCGGCATTACCGGCAGCGTGGTATACCCGTGGTGTTGGGAGGGATCCATGTTACCGTATTGCCCGGAGAAGCGATTCAGCATGCGGATGCGATTGTCATCGGGCGCGGGGAAATAGCCTGGCCCCGATTGATTGCGGATTTCCGGCAAGGGCAGATGAAACCTGTTTATCGGGAGCATGATATTCCTGATGATGTATTGCCGGATGTGCCATTGCCCCGTCGTGCATTACAGCGGGATAGTGGATATATGATTCCGAATGCGATTCAGGCGACGCGTGGATGCCGGAGAGTTTGTGATTTCTGCACGGTACCTTCCGTTTGGCCACATTATCTCAAACGACCCGTTGCCGATGTTATTCGTGACATAAAGGCAACGCGTGGACGGATCATCGGTTTCAATGACGTGAGCCTGTTGGAAGATCCCGATTATGCGGCTGAACTTTTTACGGCGATGGTGCCCCTGCGCAAAAAGTGGGGTGGCTTGGTGACGGCTGATAGTTTGATGAACACCGAATTGATCGATCTTATGGTTGCAAGTGGATGCACGTATCTTTTGATTGGTTTTGAGTCTGGTAACCAGGAGACGTTGCGCGGCATTCGAAAGAATTTCAATCAGGCCTTACGCTACAAGGATTTGATATCCATGCTGCAAAAGCGGGGAATCAGTATTCAGGGTTGTTTTGTGTTCGGGTTTGATCATGATGATGCGAATGTATTTCCGGCAACGGTTGAGTTGGTGCAGGCGCTTGGCGTGGATATTCCACGCTATTCCATTTATACGCCTTATCCTGGGACGCCCTTGTTTGAGAGGTTGTTGCAGGAGAACCGTATCTTGAGTTTCAATTGGAATGATTATGACACCATGCATGTAGTGATAGAGCCCGCGCAGATGACGCCGGAGGAGTTGTATCGTGGCTTCAAATGGGCCTATCGGGAAACCTTTCGGATGTCGCGCGTTGTGCGCCGGTTGAATCGTCCTGATATTCGCTGTGCCGTTAATTTTGTCGGGAATCTGTGTTACCGGATTTTTGTGCGCCGGCTGTATCATGAACCGCGTTTTGCGCATCCCTACAGTATGGATGATCCAGGGCAGGCTCCCGCGTCCGGCCACTGGAGCGTGCCTGCCGGATTGGAGGTGGTGTCGTGTTCCGCCTGACATTGATCCATCCATGTATCGGGCATCGAGCGGGTGCGCGCAGGCGTTATTTGCGTTTGTGGGAGATGGAGCCACTGCAGCCGGCTGTGCTGGCGGCGTTGACACCCCGCGACGTGGATATACGGTTTCATGATGATCGGCTAGCGGACATACCCTTTGACGAGCCGACGGATTTGGTGGCTATCAGTGTTGAAACGTATACCGCAAAGCGCGCCTACCAGATTGCGAGTGAATATCGGCGGCGAAAGGTTCCCGTTGTGATGGGTGGATTTCATGCGTCGTTATGCACGGATGAGGTTTTGCAGTATGCCGAATCGGTTGTTGTGGGTGAGGCAGAAACCGTCTGGGCTGAATTGATCGAGGATTACCGGATGGGAACGCCAAAGAGGCTGTATAGCAGAGCGGCCGAGGCTTCCTTTTGCGGGGGGGTATTACCCGACAGAACCGTGTTTCGCGGTAAACGGTATTTACCGCTAGGGTTGGTGGAAACCGGTCGCGGCTGCGCACAGCATTGCGAGTTTTGTGCCGTGCAGCGCATGTTCGGGCAGAGACACAAGATGCGCGATCCAGCAGATGTGGTGGCGGAAATCCAATCGCTGCGTGCGCGCCAGCGTTCGTTTTTTCTGGTAGACGATAATTTGACGGCAAACCCGGAACGGACAAAGGAATTATGCCGTTTATTGATGCCATTGCGTATTCGTTGGATGAGTCAGGCGACCATTCAGGTCGGGCAGGATGAGGAATTGTTACGCCTTATGGTGCAAAGCGGTTGCGTGGGTGTGTTGATCGGTTTTGAAAGCCTGAATCGGGATAATCTCGCCGCGATGGAAAAGCCGCTGAATCTATCCGGACCGGATTATGCATCCCTGATTGACGCTGTGCAACGCCATCATCTGGCCATCTATGGTAGCTTTGTTTTTGGCTACGCACAGGATACATTGGAAAGTTTCGATGAAGCGGTTGCCTTTGCCCGCCGGACCCGATTGTATATTGGGGCGTTCAATCATTTGATTCCTTTTCCAGGCACTGCGCTGTACAGCCGATTGCAGGCAGAAGGTAGGTTGCGATATCCGGCCTGGTGGCTGGATGATCGCTATCGTTTTAACCAGGTTCCGTTCCATCCTGACAGTATGACCGCGCAGCAATTGCAGGACGGATGTCTGGCGGCTCGTCGCGCATTTTACACCTGGGGTAGCATTTGGGAACGGCGTCGGCGCTCGCACAGTATGGCTGATGGTTTCTTGAAGTGGCATTATTGGATGTTGAACTTGCTGCATCAGCGGGAAGTGGGGAATCGTGATGGATATCCTTTGGGAGACGAGGCATGGCAGGGAGAGATGTTGAAGGTCAGCTAGCCGGGCTGTCATATGGTTTTGCCACGGATGCTGATGATGCTGGTTTGCGCAAGCTGTTGCGAGAGACTCCCGTGGGTGGATCGGTGCGCTTGAGCTTTGAACGGGAACCCCATTATTTTCGCTCTTTCGCGCACGAGGGCATTCGGCATTACACGGTGTGTGCGCGCGATGCGGGTAATGTTGTGGCTATGGCGAGTCGCACGGTATGGCCTACAGGGGTAGGTTATTTGCATCAATTGCGTGTTGCTCCCACGCATCGGCATTTGATGCGCCCGTTTATGCAGCTCGGGTTTCGCTATCTGCGCGAGACGCGGCAGACGGATGAGGCACCCTATGATGTCACGGCGATTGTCGCTGATAACCAGAGGGCACGCCGCTTGCTGGAAGCCGGTTTGCCGGGTATGCCGACGTATACACCTTTTGAAAAGGTCATTACGATGCTGCTGCCTGCGCGAGCGGGGTTTGCTGCGGTCGATTTACGTGCGAACAAGCAAGTGGTTGTCCGTGGCTATGGTTCCAAATTGCGCACATGGCGTTGGTTGCTACGGTTACCTCCGGTGGGAACGGTCCTTCCCATTGCGTACGTGCAAGATGGTGCGGGGCCGGCACCAGCAGACTGTCGCTGGCTTGTTATGGGGTTGCCTGCCAGCGATTCAAGGGTTGCCGTGCTGCGTCGCAGATACCGGCCACATGTATACGAAAGCATCTTGTATATGGTACATGACTCTGCTGTGCACTTCATGGACAAGAAGATCGATTGGGAGATATCATGGCTGTAAGAGGTTCCTGGGTTGAACGGGGGGCGCTGACCTCTCGGCAGCGGTCGGAAATGCTTATGCTCATGCAATCGTATTTTGGTGGTGTTACCGAGGACCGCTTTTACGCGGATTTGTCGGACAAGGATGGTGTTGTTGTACTGCAAGACGATGAGGGCCGTATCCGCGGTTTTTCAACCTTGCTGGTATACGAGAGCCGGGTTGCTCCTTTGCGTGTTGCCTATTCGGGTGATACGATTGTTGATACGTCTGTTCGCAATAGTCCCGTATTGTCGCGAATCTGGATTGCAACGGCCAGGCAGCTTGGCGCAGAAATGTGGTTATTGATTACATCTGGATTTCGTACCTATCGATTTTTGCCTGTGTTTTGGAAAACCTTCTGGCCTCGGTATGATATGGAGAGGCAACCTGCGCTTCTGGACCTGTTGGCGCGCGAGCGCTTTGGTGATTACTATGCGGATGGGGTTGTTCGTTTTCCAGAACCCCAACATTTGCATCCGACAGTACGGCAGAAACCGCCGGGGCGTCAGAAAGATCCCCACATTGCCTACTTCGAGAAACGAAATCCGGGGTGGACGCGGGGTGATGAACTGGTCTGTATCTGTGGGCTCGGAGACGACAACCTTACCGGTGCAGGCAGACGTATGGTGAGAGCATGATGGCGTTGCTTCCAAACAGCTTGTGGTATGCGTCGTGTCTTCCATCGGCTCTGGCGTTCCGGCGTGCCACATATGATGTCGCAAGTGTTCAACGGCAGGTGTTGCAGAGGGTGACTGGCTACTCGGACGTAGAGCAATTCCGTGATCGTTTCGCTCTTACGGATTCTCTTAGCGAGCCCGAGGAACCGGTTTTGTGCCACGTACCGACAAGTGGGACAACAGGAGCAACCAAGTGGGTGCCATACACGAAGTCGCTTTTGGGTGAGTTTCAGGCTGGCATTGCCCCCTGGGTTGTGGATTTGTATTCGCATCATCCCTCCATGTTGGCCGGTAAATCGTATTGGGCCATTTCTCCGGTAGCTTCGGATGGGGAGGCGTTTTCAGATGACACGGCATATCTTGGTCGGTCGGGCTGGTTGGCCCGTCTCGCCCTGGCTGTTCCTCCTTGTGTGCGAAAGATTCGTGATATGGAGACTTGGCGTTCGGAAACCGTGCGTCATTTAATGGATTGTCGTGATTTGACTTTCATATCAGTCTGGCATCCAAGTTTTTTGACGTTGCTATTGGAGGGGGTGTCGAATCCTGCGCGATTATGGCCCCGCTTACGCGTGATTAGTTGTTGGGGGGATTCTCCAGCGCTGCGCGAGATGTTTCCGCAAGCGGAGATCCAATCCAAAGGGCTGATTGCGACTGAGGCCTTCGTGTCTTTGCCTTTGTGCGGGCAAAGCGGAGCGGCCTTGGCGGTACGGTCCCATTTTTTTGAATTCATGGACGAAGACGGGGGCATGCACTTGGCCCACGAGTTGCTGTCGGGGCGCACGTATACGGTGGTGGTGACAACCGGAGGCGGGTTGCGACGCTATCGGCTACACGATGGTGTGCGTGTTGTCGGTCACATGCATGCGTGCCCGCGATTCGTCTTTACCGGTAAGCAAAATAATGTTTCCGATCATTTTGGAGAAAAAGTAAGTGAAAGCCACATTCGGGATGCTTTAGCGGGTGTGCAGGCAGATTTTGTAATGGTTGCATGTGAAGGACGCGCCTATACCGTTTATGTGGAGGGTGAAATACTGGGGATAGCAGAGAAAGTAGAGGCACATCTACTTACAAACGTACATTACCGCTATTGTCGCGAACTGGGGCAATTGAGGGCGGTTCGGGCTGTGAAGGTTCCGCCTGGGGCGCAACAGCAGTATCTGAAGGCATGTCGGGCGAATGGGCAACGTCTCGGGGATATCAAGCCGGTTGTGCTGCATCGCGAGAGCGGTTGGCATCAAGTATTTGGTGTAAGGAGCTTTCCGGCTTGAGGGAAGGGAACCTTATGGTTTGCTTTCTCCTGCAGTACGTATAATCTGTTCTGCGGCTTGGACAACCGTTCCAACGGTGATTTGTTTGATGCAAGCTGTTTGGGGGTGTTGGCACACACGTTGTCGGCCACAATCGCAGGGGGTGTGCGGTTGCAGAATATGATGTCCGCTACCGTAGGGACCGACACGCAGAGGATTGGTGGGGCCGAATAGGACAACGGTAGGCGTACCAATGGCTGCAGCCATATGGACGGGCCCGGAGTCGTTGGCTAATAAGATATCGGCAGAGGCAAGGATGCTGCCCATTTCCACGAGAGTTGTTTGTCCGGCATAGTTTTGGCAGGGGGTGCCGAGAGCCTTGGCTACGATATCACAGATTGCTTCTTCGCCGGGTGCACCAATGATCGAGACGGTTGCCTGCCATCTTTGCTGCAGTTGGCGGGCCGTGTCAGCAAAGCGTTCGGGCGGCCAATTTTTTGAGGGCCAACGCGATGCTGGAGCCACCACGATATGGGGACGAGAAACCGTATGTGGCATAGGGGGGAAAGCGACGGGAAATACAGGTTCCGTGTGTTGCAGCCCTAGATAGTCCATGACGTCGCGTATTTGTTCCGCGGCATGGCGTTCGAGATTGGCGGGTCCAGCTACCGCGCTGTACAGGAAGCGGGATCCTTCGCGGCAGAAGGAGGGGCCGATTCGTTTTTGTCCTTTGGCGATGCGTGTGACGAGGGCACTTTTCAGTAGACCTTGCAGGTCGAGGATGAGATCGTATTGGTTTTTGCGCAGAGCTTGCACGAAGTTGCGCGCATCGCGTATGTAGCTATTGCGAGGAAATGCGATGCTTGCATTTACATCTGGAAAGCATTGGATTAACGGTTGGTATGCTTTGTGCGTGACCCATTCGATAATGGCATCTGGGTATGCGTTTCGAAGCATATGCACGGTTGGGAGGGCATGAAACAGATCTCCGAGGGAGCTGAGTTTGACAATCAGTATTCGCATAACAAAGAGCTACTCTTGCGTGACGGTTATTTCTTCGGCAATGTTCAGGCAAAAATCACCGATATGTTCCAAGTGACGAACGAGGTCGAGATATAGCATTTCTCCTTTAACATTCGCACCACCCGATAACATTTTTCGCGCATTTTTGCGTAGTTTGTTACGCTCGCGATTAATGTTATCTTCCATGTGCTGGGCTATTTCGAGGGAAAAGTGGTTGGTTTGTTTGCGGAGGTAATCACAGTCGTATTTCAAGAAGTCGAGTACCTGCTTTTGATAGGCAGCTATCTCCTGCATGCCTGTTTCATGAAACGTCCAGTCTTTATCAGCGCGTTTTGCCAGCAAATCGATGATTCGTTTGCAGGCATCCCCCACTTTTTCGAGTTCATGTGCGATACGGTACATGGCGCGAATTCGTATTGCTTGATCACTGCTAACCCCCCATTCCATACATACTGTGAGAAAGTCGTTGATATTTTTTTGGATGGCATCTGTCATCTCTTCAAAGTGTCTGATTTTCTTGCGGGTATTACGCAATGCTTCCGTGTCTTCGCCGAGAGCATTCATGTCCCACATGGACATATTGTAGACAAGATCTCCCATGCGACCGAGTTCTGCCTGTACCCCGATCAGGTTTGATTCCACATCTTCAACGGTTTGGTGGTTTACCAACGCCAAGGGGGGGGGTATTCCGTCGTGCTCGTCCGGAACCCAGCGTTGGGCAATTCGCGCAATTTGCTTGACGAATCCGATCAGGAGCAAGGTATTGAGAATATTGAAAAGCGTATGGAAGGCCGAAAGGTGCAAGGGCATATGGGCGGGATTCGTGGCATCGCCGGGGATGATGGCATTGATCATGCCGAGAAATGGGTTAATCAGAAAGATCATCCAGCAGACACCGATCATATTGAAGAGCAGGTGGGCGCGGGCAGCGCGCTTGGCGTGCACATTCATGCCGAGCGAAGCAAGGTAGGCGGTAATGGTCGTGCCGATGTTTTCGCCCAGTACAATTGCTGCTGCAATCGGAAACGTGATCCAACCTTGAAAGGCCATGGTAATGGTGATGGTCATAGCTGCGGAGGAGGACTGCACAGCTATGGTGAGCAAGGCGCCCACGATGACGAATAGCGGGTAGACCCACAGGCTACGCTCCGGGAATCGAGCCAGAAATTCCAGCACTTCGGCATTACCCCGTAAGTCCGGTACCGATTCTTTCATGATATGGAGGCCGTAGAAGGTAATACCGAACCCGATGAGAATACCTGCTATTTCGCGGTATTTGGTTTTTTTCTGGAAGAAGAAGGGGAGGCCAATAGCGATAGCGGGCAGCGCAATGGCAGATATTTGAAATTGGAAACCGAGGATCGACACGACCCACCCCGTGAAAGTGGTACCAATGTTGGCGCCCATGATGACGCCGATAGCCTGTGTGAGGTTTACGAGACCGGCATTTACAAGGCTTACAAGCAGTACGGTCGTTGCGGACGAAGATTGAATAACGGCTGTGGCCCCGGCCCCGGTGAGCACCCCAGCGAAGCGATTCGTGGTAAGCGCCCCCATGATCGTACGCATGCGCTTGCCAGCGCGGCGCTGAACGGAGTCGCTGAAAACATGCATGCCATAGAGGAAAAGTCCTAAACCCCCTATCAATTCCACAACATTCATCCAATGGTAGTCCAAGATGTTGTTCCTTTCTGACGTCTTTTGCGTATATGCAGGCTATCAAAATGGAGAGCGATCTCCTGCTAGCATGTTCGCTTGGTTTCACTCTTTCAGGTTGCGGTATTCGATTCTGTGGCTCATTTGGTGTGGGGAGTGATAGCATGCGGGGGCAGGGGAATGAAGCAAAAAAGCATATGGAATGGCAGGCGGTCCGAAAAAGAAGCGTAATGTTTTTTTATGCTTGCGCACAATCGGCGGGGTTATCGTGCGGATGGTTTTTTAGGTCCATGTATGCAAGGTTCTTGACATTGGGTGCGACAGAGCCTAAAAATCGCAGTTTCTATGGAATTGCAATCTACGTGAACAGGCGTAGTGTTCGCATGATAGCAGCGGTTGCGCTGCCCGATGGTGTAATGGTAGCACACGGGCCTTTGAAGCCCTTAGTCCTGGTTCGATCCCAGGTCGGGCAACCACTGTTGTTAACATTATGTAAAGTAAGGCTGTTTCTAGGATGGATAATCGCAACGCTCCGATCGCGAGTGACAATATGAAAGTGTTTTCAGGTACGGCACATCGGGCCTTGGCATTGCGTATTGCCGAGTATGTCGGGTCCCCGCTTGGTAAAATCGATATTCGTCGTTTTCCGGATGGCGAAGTATTCGTGAAAATCAATGAGAACATACGGGGAAAAGATGTGTTTGTGGTGCAGTCGCTGTGTTTTCCACCGAACGAGAGTCTGATGGAGTTATTGATTATCATCGATGCGGCGCGCCGGGCATCAGCCGAGCGCATCACTGCCGTCTTGCCTTATTTCGGGTATGCCCGCCAAGACCGTAAAGATCAGCCACGGGTTCCGATTACCGCGAAGCTTGTTGCGAATTTGCTGGTTGCGGCTGGTGTGGATCGTGTTTTGACATTGGATTTGCATGCGCAGCAGATTCAGGGTTTTTTTGATATACCCGTGGATCATCTATATGGTTTTCCTGTTATGATACAATATATCAAGTCTCTCCATCTAGAGCGGCCTGTGATGGTTGCACCGGATACGGGTGGGGTGAAAGCGGCGTATGCTTACGCGCAAAGTCTGGGTTGTGATTTGGCGGTGGTGGCCAAGCAGCGCATTGGTGCGGAAGAGGTAGAGGCCTACAACTTAGTCGGGAGTGTTGACGGCTGCACGGCGATTATGATAGACGACATGACCACTACGGCAGGAACCCTGTGTTCGGCAGCGCGGTTGTTACAGCAACGAGGGGCATCGGCAGTATATGGTGCCGTGAGTCATGCCACGCTTACGGAAAAGGGTTTGGCTCGTTTGCGGGAATCACCTATTCAGGAGCTGGTGATAACGGATTCGGTGCCTTTGCGGGTTGATGCAGGGGATTATCCCGTAACGGTTTTATCGGTTGCTGACCTGTTGGGTGAGGCAATTTTGCGGATCCATGAGAATCGGTCGGTGACGACCTTGTTTAGAGAGTGAGGAAAGTTCGATGGGAACAGTTGATACAGTAGTTCTACAAGCGGAGCGCCGCCAGGCGGGTGGATCTGGAGAGGCTCGCCGCGTGCGTGTGGCGGGCAAAGTCCCAGTTGTTGTATATGGTGAAGGTCGCCATGAAACGCTGGAGGTGAATGCACATGATTTTACGTTGATGTTGCACCGCCACGGAGAGCACCAAGTGCTGGACTTGGTGATTGAGGATGAGCCCGTTTGCAAAGTTTTGGTGCAGGAAGTCCAGCATGATGTGGTGAACGGTGCTATTCTTCATGCTGATTTAGTTGCTATTTCCATGGATAAGCCGATTGAGATGCGTTTGCCGCTCAAGATCGTGGGTGATGCTGCCGGCATCAAGGCCGGTGGTGTTCTGGAACTTGTGATAGATGGCGTTGAAATCGAGTGTTTACCGGGGGATGTGGTTGAGGACATTCCTGTGGATGTATCGGCACTTGAGATTGGCGATAATCTGACGGCGGGTGAGGTCGCATTACCTGAAGGACTGACATTATTAGGTGATCCGGAAGAAGTGTTGATCACCATCGCGCATCCGACTGTAGAGAAGGAAGAGCCCGAAGAGTCAGAGGGGGCGGATGCCGAGGCAGAAGAGAGTGCAGACGAAGAGGAAAAGTAAGCAAGGGGCAGGATGCTGATTGCTGGACTAGGCAACCCTGGGGCCCGTTATGAGGGTACACCTCATAATGTTGGTTTTGCGGTTGTGGATGAACTGGCTTTGCGTGTGGGAGAGACATTTCGCTCGCACAGCGCTATGCGATCCTGGTTGCTGGATGCAACGATAGGTGGATGTCGTGTAACGGTGATGAAGCCTGCGACATACATGAACGTGAGCGGTGAAGCAATTGGGAGTTGGTTGCGCTACTATAAGAAAGATGCGCAGTCGTTGATCGTGGTGGTTGATGATGCTGATTTGCCATTGGGGCAGATACGTATTCGTGCTCGTGGGGGTAGCGGTGGACATAATGGGTTGCGATCGGTGATCCAGCATGTCGGCGAGCAATTCACACGGGTTCGGTTAGGCATTGGTCGAGATGCAAGGCGCGGTGATATGATCTCGCATGTGTTGCGGCCATTTAGTAAAGAAGATCAAGCCGTGGTGGCAGATATGGTGTTACGGGCAGCAGATGCTGTTACGATGACCGTGCAAGAAGGAATAGAACGTGCGATGAATTGCTACAATCAGGCAGTTTCGCAAGAGCAGGAGATGGAAAGTTGACGACATACGAAGGATTGTTTGTATTTCCCGAGCGGTTGCAGGATCAGGAAATCGAGGAGGCGCGTCAGTCGGTGGTTGCTGATTTGGAGCGTTATGGAGCAAAGCTGTTGGGATCTCGCACGCTGGGCCGGCGGACGTTCGCTCGTCCCATCAAGAAGATGCGTGCCGGCGTATATGTTCGCATGGTTTTTGAAATAAACGGACAGGAGATTGCGGCGCTCCGGCAGCGCTTGAAGTTAAACGACACGTTGATCCGTGCCCAGATAACGGTTGGGGATGAGCAGAGTTTAGCTTGGGTACAAGAGCCTGTTGGAGAAGAAGGGCAGTAAAAGGGAGGCGTACATGGCTGACTTCAATAAGGTAATGCTGATGGGCAATTTGACGCGCGATCCAGAGGTTCGTTATACCCCCTCTGGGACAGCAGTGACGGATTTGGGGCTGGCCGTAAACCGTAACTTCAAAGGTTCAGATGGGCAGTTGAAGGAGGAAACTTGTTTTGTGCGTGTTACGGTATGGGCACGTCAGGCAGAGAATTGTGCGCAATATTTGAAAAAAGGTTCTCCCGTGTTTATCGAGGGACGCTTAAAATACGATGAATGGGAAAAAGAGGGGCAGAAGCTGAGCCGTTTATCGGTTGTGGGCGAAAGGGTCCAGTTTCTTGGGGCACCTCGTGGTGCCAGTTTTCAAGATGGTGATCATGGTGGAGAATCTTCACCGGGTCGTTCTGCAGCGCAAGAGGAGTCGAGGCAAGCTGCAGCAGCTCCCCCGCAGATGGCATCGGGGCTCGAAGAGGATGAGGATGATTTGCCTTTTTAGGTTGTGCGCGCGAGGCGTATCAATGAACACATACATGTAGGATAAGGTGAAAGATTATGGCAAGAGAAAGCAGTAAAGGTGGAGGGCGTCGGCGCACGTCCCGAGATCGTGCCGTGGTGAAGCCACGCCGCAGCTTGGACGGTATCAAAACGATTGATAATCGCGATTATGATTTATTAGGGCGTTTTGTGACCGATTATGGCAAGATTATGCCTGCTCGTTTAACGGGTGCGACGCCGAAGCAGCAGCGTAGGATTAAGCGTGCGGTTCGTCGTGCGCGTAATATTGGCACGATGGCATAGGCGGGAGAGATATAGATATGGCAACCGAAGTAATGTTGATGCAAACGATTCCCGACCTAGGCACCGAGGGTTCCGTGGTACGTGTGGCCGATGGTTATGCGCGTAACTATTTGATACCAAGGCGATTAGCAGAGTTGGTGACCCCTGCTGCGCAACGTCGTTTGGAAAAATTGCGTACGGAGCGCGAAGAGGCGAACAAAGCGCTCACGGCAGAAGCATCTGCTTTAGCTGATCGATTGGCTGGGGTTTCCGTAACGCTCGCGGTCAAGACCAGTGACGGGGAGCATTTGTATGGTTCCATTGGTGCGCCGGAAATCGTGAGTGCTTTGGAGGCACAGGGTTTCACGATTGACAAGCAAGCCGTGGAGATCGCGGAACCGATCAAGGAGCTGGGAGTTTACGAAGTGAAAATCAACTTGGCAGCAGGGCAAACGGCAACAATTAAAGCCTGGGTTGTCGAGGAGTAGGGCTTATGGTCCGCGACACGGACGCGGCACAGACAGACGTAGCGCGCGGTCGTGTTCCGCCTTTTAGTCTGGAGGCTGAGCAGGGGGTCTTGGGGTCGATTCTGCTCGATGCCGCAGGTATTATGGATCTGGCGATTGAGAGCCAGATTGCCCCGGAGTCTTTCTACACGCCTGCGCATCAGGTGATTTATGCCGCGATGGTCGCGCTACATACGAGTGGTAGGGCGGTAGACACGGTAACACTCAAAGAGTATTTAGAAAGTCATAAGCTTCTGGATCGTATGGGTGGGGCAGCGTATTTGCTACAATTGGTAGATGCGACGATCACAACCGCACACGCCCCGCATTATCTTAATATCGTGCGCGAAAAGTTTCTTCTGCGCGCGATCATTTCCTGTGCACGCAAAGCCGAGAACGACTGTTTTGATCCTGATAGTCAAGCGGACAAGTTGCTTAGCGAAGTAGAGCAAAACTTTCTCAATATTACTGAGAATCAGCATGGTTCTGTCACGCAGTGGTCGGATGCCGTTACCGAGGTTATGGAACATGTGGAGAAGGTTTTCCAAACACGCAAAGGCGTTGGGACGGCCATTTCTACAGGGTTTCACAATCTTGATCAATTGCTCATTGGTTTTCGTGGTGGGGAGATGATTGTTCTGGCGGCACGTCCTTCCATGGGCAAGACCTCTTTGGCGATGAACATTGCCGAGCACGTAGCTTTGGGTTCATTGGATCCGGATAATACATCCCGTGCTGTTGGCATTTTCAGTTTGGAAATGAACTACAGTTCTTTGGTACAACGAATGTTATGTTGCCGTGCGGGTATACCTGGGGATAGTTTACAACGTGGCTTTGTGACGTCTGATTTTCACCGAAGGCTCGTACAAGCGGCTTCTATTTTGCAAAAGGCACCGATTTATATGGACGATACGGGGGGGTTGGATGTGATGGAATTACGAGCCCGTGCCCGCCGTATGAAAAAGAAATATAATATTGAATTGATTGTGATTGATTACTTGCAGTTATTGAATTGCCGCGAATATGCGCGTCAGGGACGTCAGTTGGAAACATCTGCCATTTCTTCCAATCTTAAAGCGATGGCGAAAGAGTTGCAAGTTCCTGTGTTGGTCTTGAGTCAGTTAAGCCGCGCGCCCGAGCAGCGTAGCGGCAGTGAAGGTAAGCCGAAGCTTTCGGACTTGCGTGATTCGGGTGCGATCGAGCAGGATGCCGATGTTGTTCTGATGTTGCGGCGTCCGTGCAAGTATCCCGGTTCAGAGGGTAGTGATGATCCCACGCTTGCCATTGTCGATGTTGCCAAGCATCGGAATGGGCAGACAGGGGACGTGATTATGAATTTTGAGGACTCTTATACTCGCTTTCGCGACCGAGCTACTGGAGTAGACGAACCTCCAGGTGTGGCGGCCGTACATATACCACAAGATGATGAGGTGCCAGAGGATGCGTAAAATATTTTTATGGTTGATTTTGTTGTGTGTATCGACCGTTTCCTTGTTTGCGCAAACTGCGGTTGTGCGTTCTATTCAAGTGGAGCAACAGGGGGATGGGCGTGTAGACGAGGAGTTTGTGCTGGCACACACGCAGACTGAGCCCGGAGACGTTTTCCAAACGCATGTAGCGGCTCGGGATGTTCGGCGTTTACTTGAAACGGGTCGATTCACGACGGCCGATGTGTCTGTGGATTCGGTGTCACGCGAAGAGTTAGACGTTATTTTTCGCGTAAAACCGCGTTTACGTCTGGTAGCGCCTCCCTCTTTTGAGGGCGTGGATGCGTTTCGGGAGCGACGTGTGCGCAATTGGTTGGATCTGGATACGGGCGATCTGGTGGATGACCAGATTGCCGGGGTTGCGTTGCGGCGCGTATTGGATGAATATCGCCAGCGGCATTATCGGGGTGCGTCCGGGAGCTGGGTATTTACGGTGGAGGATGCTCGGCGTGGTACGGCAACGTTGACCTATACGCTGGATGAGGGAGAACGGAGTTCTGTTCGGCAAATTAAAGTCAAGGGCAATGCATCCTTTCCTCGCCGCGCAATGCGGCAGGCCTTGCGGCGTCCGCATCCACTCAACCCTTGGCGTTGGGTCGTTCCGCGCAAATACACACCTGCGGAGTTAGATGAGATTGAGGCGAATGTACGGCGGTTTTATCTGGATCGAGGTTATTTGGATGTTGATGTTTCGATCGAGACGGGTGATTTGGAAAGACGTGGTCGTTATGCCCGTGTATGGGTAGAGGAGGGCCCGCTTTATCAGATTGGTGCGGTTGATGTTGAAGGTGTTTCTCTTTTTGAGAGGGAAACGTTGCAATCACTCGTTCTGCCGCTTTCGGGAGAAGATGCATCCTTATCACTGTTAGATCGTGCCAGCGACCGCATTCAGGGATTCTACGGGGACCGTGGCTATGTGGATACACGCGTGCGGCCCTTGATGGTGCCTGATTTGGACGAGCGCCGGGTTGATGTTTCTTTTCGGGTTACCGAAGGAGAATTGGTACGCTTGCGTAACATTGATATTCGGGGCAATAGTCGTACGCGTGACAAGGTGATCCGTCGCGAATTGGTGGTTGAGCCAGGGGAAGTCTATAATCGTACCCGTGTTGAGCGAAGTGAGAGACGACTGCGTAATTTAGGATATTTTGATCGTGTTTTTGCGCGTACGGTGCCCACCACAGAAGAGGGTACGCGCGACCTTGTCTTTGATGTGAGCGAAAAGCGCACGGGACAATTCATGCTGGGCGTAGGATTCTCCAGTGTCGATAATCTGTTAGGTTTTGTTGAACTTTCACAGGGGAATTTTGATTTGTTTGGGTGGCCTTATTTTACGGGAGGTGGGCAAAAGTTGCGTTTGCGTGCCCAAGCCGGATCGCGCCGTCAAGACTATGAGCTTTCTTTTGTGGAACCCTGGTTTTTAGACCGGCGTTTATCGTTGGGATTGGATGTATATCGGCGTGAACGTCGCTTTAGTGAGTATGATCTCAAGCGCACGGGGGCGGCGATATCGCTGGGTCGGGCACTGCCTTTTGCCAGCCGCATCAATCTTGAATACATGATTGAGAAATCTGTGATCACAGATATATCTGACACCAATACGTATTTTCGTCTGGAGACGTATGATTTTGATACGGGAGCAGGCGAGCCGTATCTATTTGAGAGTGAGCAGGATCGACTCAAGAGTGCTTTGACGGTGAGTCTGGTTCAGGATGTTCGCGATAGTCCTTTTATCCCAACGCGCGGGCATCGCATTAATCTGTTCTATTCTGTCTCCGGTGGTCCGCTGGGCGGGGATATTGACATGTATCACACGGGCATCCGTCATGGTGTTTATGTTCCGCTTTGGTTGGGTCATGTGATCAGCCTTCGGACGCGCGCGGAATTCGTGGATACATTTGGCGATACGGAGGAAGTGCCATTGGCTGAGCGCTTGTTTGCTGGTGGTGGGCGAACGATACGTGGGTTTCGGTTCCGCGATGTTGGCCCCAAAGTGATTCGCCCGCTCGAGGGCACGGACCGATTTCGGCATCGTCCTTATGGTGGATTGAGTTTGTTTGTGGCCAATCTCGAATATACGATACCGATTGTAAATAACGTGCGGCTTGCCACCTTTTATGACACTGGTAATGTTTGGCCTGATCGTTTCGATATTGATTTATCTGATTTGGCTAGTTCTGCTGGTGTGGGTTTACGTTTGGATCTGCCCGGATTTCCGATCCGCATCGATCGGGCTTGGCCGATTGAGCGGGATGATCGTTTTACCAGCGAGGATGCCTGGTCCATCTGGATCGGATATGATTTTTAGCATAGCATCGTTTGTCTTTTGCCATGGATAGGTCTCGTAACCCGATACAGGGGTTGCTTTGTAGGAAGAATATGTGAATATATCACTTGGGATTCGTTGCGAAGCCGATCAGAGATCTGATTGTGCGCATTTGTTTACAGAACGGAAATTACAGGTAAGGAGGATGGAGATGAAAAGACGTATCGTATGCAGCATTTTCATGTTGCAAGTCGTGTTGTTAGGATCTGCGTATGCTGTTCAGGTCGGTGTAGTGAACATGGAGCGCCTAATCGAAGCGCACCCCCGAACGGCGCAAGACCGGATTATACTCGAGCGTTATATCCAGGATTTTGATGAAGAGCGTGACGAACGCTTACAGGCATTACAGACTAAGTCCGAGGAGTTTGAACGGTTGCGTGAGGAGGCTGAAGATATTGGCTTGACGGCGGAGGCTGCACGCGAGCGTCGTCAGCGTGCGCAAATGAAACTGGAAGCGTTGCGTCGTGGTGAGGCTTCGCTCCGAGAGCTTGCCGTCCAGCGGCAGCAAGAGCTAACGAGTCAGGAAATGCGGATGCGTGAACGTGTGATGCGTGATATCAAACGGTTGTTGCGCGACTTTGCCGAGGAACATTCCTTGGATTTGATCCTTGATGGTGGCGAGGATCCTGCCGGTGGGTACGGAGCCGTCATCTTTGCACAGGATTCCTTTGAGATGACCGATAAGGTCATTGACAAGTTGCGGGAATCCAATGAGACAAGATCGGATAGCTAAACAGAAGGGGCATTGTGAAGCTCGGGGAAATTGTTGCTTTATGTGGTGGTGTATTGGAGGGGGGAGATTCCTCCTTAGATATTTATGGCGTTGGTAGTTTGGCTGAAGCCCAGCCCGGTGAGATTTCCTTTTTGTCTAATCCTCGATATAACCATCAATTGTCGGACACGCTTGCGTCCGCCGTGCTGGTAAAAAAGGATTGGGATGGCGCGAGTCATTGCGCCTTAGTGCGCGTGGATGATCCCAATCGTGCCTTTGCCGATATTGCCGTGGCTCTTTCGCCTCCAGCGTTAACCTACCCGCCGGGGATCCATCCGAGCGCCGTTATAGATCCGGATGCTGTGTTAGATGATGATGTGTGCGTTGGTCCGCATTGTGTAGTCGAAGCTGGAGCGCGTGTGGGGAAGCGTAGTGTTCTACTGGCAGGTTGTTATGTCGGTCATGGTGCAAGGATAGGAGACGATTGCCGTTTACATGCACATGTGTCCGTACGGGCCTATTGCGTGTTGGGAGATCGTGTATGGATACATGATGGCGCTGTTATCGGTAGCGATGGATTTGGCTATTCCCCGCGTAAGGATGGATCCTGGGAGAAAATTCCTCAACTTGGCACGGTGACCGTGGGCGACGACGTGGAAATCGGTGCCAATGTAACGATTGATCGTGCGCGTTTTGGTTCCACGCGTATTGGTGACGGTGTCAAAATTGATAATCTCGTGCAGGTTGCACATAATGTACAAGTAGGGCATCACACTGTTATGGCAGCGCAAGTGGGGATTTCTGGCAGCACGCGTATTGGCTCGGGGGTTCAGTTAGGCGGGCAAGCTGGTTTGGCGGGCCATGTACAGATTGGTGATGGCGCTGTTGTGGGGGCGCAGGCCGGTGTAACCAAATCCGTATCTCCGCGTACGTTTGTATCGGGTTATCCTGCGATGGAACATAAACGTGCCATGCTCTTGCAGGCGCATCTCGGTAAGTTGCCGGATTTACGTAAGCGTGTGCAAGCATTGGAGTCTCAGCATCGTTCCGGGGAGTCTCCGGCATGAACGTATTGGTGACAGGGGGTGCTGGCTACATCGGTAGTGTCACCACGGAATTGTTATTAGACGCTGGCCATCGTGTTACGATCTTTGACAATCTGGGGCGCGGGCATCGTGAAGCTGTGGATCCACGAGCTACGTTCATCGAAGGGGATTTATGTGACCGTGACGCCATTTTTACAGCGTTACACGATATGCGTCCTGATGCCGTCATGCATTTTGCCGCGTTTGCCCTGGTGGGTGAGTCTATGGAACATCCCCAGATGTATTTTCAGAATAATGTCGTTGGTGCTCTCAATCTAGCAGATGCGATGATCGCAGCGGGAACGCCTAAAATTGTATTTTCCTCGACTTGTGCAACCTATGGGCAACCGGATGTGGTCCCGATCACGGAGCAAGAAAAACAGCTTCCCCAGAATCCTTATGGAGAGTCGAAGCTGATGTTCGAGAAGATGTTGGATTGGTATCGCCAGATTCATGGCATACAACCCGTATTTTTACGGTATTTTAATGCATGTGGAGCTACGGCTCGCTATGGTGAGGATCACGATCCAGAGACACATCTGATTCCGTTGGTGTTACGTGTTGCTCTCGGACAGGGTCCTGCGATCAAGATCTTTGGTGATGATTATGATACACCAGATGGAACCTGCATTCGTGATTACATCCATATCGTTGACCTTGCGGCGGCACATATCTGTGCTTTGGAAAAGGATGTTGTGGGCTCTTTCAATCTGGGCACGGGACAGGGGCATTCGGTGTTGGAAGTGATTGCAGCTTGCAGAAGGATTACGGGGCATCCGATTCCGGCTGAAGTCGTGGCGCGCCGGCCCGGTGATCCTGCACGTCTGATAGCATCACCTGAAAAGGCGGCCAGCGTGCTTGGATGGCGCGCACAACACGCAGATATTGCTGTTATCGTTGAAAGTGCCTGGCGTTGGCATCAGGAGCACCCACAGGGCTATCATGCCTGATTGCGATGCATCCATGAAAATAAAACAGGATCTTATTCGGATTGGTGAAGTCCTTACGCATAACGGGTGGAAATTGGCGACGGCAGAATCCTGTACAGGCGGCCTTTTGGCACATTGGATCACGTCTTGCGCAGGTTGTTCTGCTTGGTATTGTGGCGGTGCTGTGGTTTATGCGGACACGACAAAGATGGCGTTTTTAGATGTTTCTCCGTCGACAATCGAACGTTATGGTGCTGTCAGTCGACCCGTTGCATCCGCAATGGCAAAAGGCGCCTGCGAACACATTCCAGAAGCGGATATTGCCGTGAGTATTACCGGAATTGCGGGGCCAACCGGTGGCCGGCCGGGTAAACCTGTCGGGTTGGTATACATCGCCGTGGCAACGGTAGAGGGTATGTTGCAGACGCATCACATGCAATTTCAGGGTTCTCGTCATGATATTCAGATTGCCGCTGGCCATGCAGCAGTGGAAATGGTATACACAGTGCTCCGTGATATGTGTGAATGGAAAAAGCTACGGTAATGGTTATGCAACGCAAGCTGCCAACAGGGTGCGCGTTGTACTGTTTCCCTTTTTGTTTAGCGTGATGGGGCATAGAAGAAGATTCTTTTGATCTTGCCTGGAAGCGTGAGGCTGTTCATAACGATTTTATGTGATAGCACTTTTGTTTTTATGCGTAAGTCTTTTCTGTTTTTCGAGAAACTGTTGGAAATGGTGATAGTTACACGGACTTCAAACGTACTGTTTACATAGCGAAGGAGATTAGAGATGGCCAAGAAAGCAATTGATCGAAATGTTGGCTCCTTAGAGGATGTGCTAGCGCAGATTCGCAAGGAGTTTGGTGAAGGAGCCATCATGCGGATGGGGGATGCTGCCTCCGATCAAGTCGTTGAACATGTGTCAACGGGGGCCTTTTGTTTAGATCATGCACTTGGTATTGGTGGATTGCCGCGTGGTCGGATCGTTGAGATCTATGGGCCGGAATCTTCGGGCAAAACGACGCTAACTTTGCATGTGATCGCCAATGCGCAAAAAGCGGGTGGGGTGGCAGCATTTGTTGACGCGGAGCATGCGCTTGATCCAGGATATGCCAAGAAAATTGGTGTCAATCTGGACGATTTGCTTGTTTCTCAGCCTGGGTCCGGCGAGGAGGCTTTACAGATTGCTGATTCTCTTGTGCGTAGTAATGCGCTTGATGTTGTCGTAGTAGACTCTGTTGCGGCGCTCACACCGCGGGCTGAAATGAACGGTGAAATGGGAGATTCGCATGTTGGGTTGCAGGCGCGGCTGATGTCACAAGCTATGCGCAAACTGGCCGGAGGGTTGTCTTCGACCAAAACCTTGTGTCTTTTTACAAACCAGATTCGGGAAAAGATTGGTGTTATGTTTGGTAGCCCTGAAACGACACCCGGAGGACGTGCACTCAAGTTTTATGCTTCTGTTCGTCTTGATATTCGTCGCATCGGAGCCATCAAGGACAACAACGGGCAGGTGCGCGGCAATCGTACGCGTGTCAAAGTGGTTAAAAACAAGATGGCACCGCCTTTCACGGAGGCAGAATTTGATATACTGTATGCGCAAGGTATTTCCTGGGAGGGGTCGGTATTAGAGTCGGCTCTACAGGAAGGGATTGTCCAGAAAAAAGGTTCATGGCTTTCGTATGATGGTGAGCAGATCGGTCAAGGAGCGGATGCCGCCCGCCATTATCTAGAGGAGAACCCCGAAGTTGTAGCCAAACTGATAGAAGAAATCCGTACAAAACGGACGGGCTAATATATTGTGTAGGTGTGACGTATATATTACGATGGGTGTGGTTTTCGGTGGTGGTAGACGACGGGGTCGGCACTGTTAAGCACATGTTTTCTTTTGACTTCGTAACACGATAACATTTATATTTTTGCACAATGATAGTTAACATTTCAAACTGGCGTTCCTTGCGGGTGAGGCGGTTATTATGGACCGTTCTTACGGTTGTATTTGCCCCTATATTTCTTGTTAGCACTTCTCAGGCCGACTTGGAAGGTACGGGTCTTACACCAGAACAAGAGCAAGAGTTGGAGTTTGCCGATAAGCTGTTGGATGCAGGTTTCCCTGACTATGCTGCTATCATTCTCGAGCAATTGGACCTTCCTGCCGAAGTGATGGCTATTCGGCAAATACGAAGTTTCACTGCGCGCGGTGAGTTTGACGCAGCGCGCGAAGTCGTGGATCAAACGCCAGGCGATACGCAAGAAGCGTTAACGTTACGTTTGGCTTTGGCAGACGGTTATTATGCTTGGGGACGCTATGATGAGGCACAGCAAATATATGAAGAATTTTTTGATGCGTTTCCCGATCAACCCGATGAGAGTATTTTGCCCTTTTTCTTGTCGTCGTCGCATCGCTATGCGCAAATGATGATTCATACAGGGAATCGGGCGGTTGCTGCAGATGCCTACCGTATGGCTTTGCGGGCTGAGCCGGCGCGTCATATAGAGCGCCAATTACAAAGTGAGTTGGCTGAGTTGTTGATGCTCGAAGCCCGTGATGCCGAGGAGGATGCTGCGCGCGACGCCTTTCTAGCGGAAGTACAGGAATTGGCAGACGAGATTTTGTGGGTGCAGGATTTATGGTTTGGTCGTGCCATTGTGTTGTTAGCGCATATTCGGGTTATTCAGGGGGATATCGATGGCGCGATGCTGATCGTAGATGATTACACGCCTCAATTACGCGAGATCGATCGGATATTACGTGAGCAGTCAGAAGAAACGGGAGAAGACTTGACGCGTTTGAGCCCGATGGCGCAGTGCCGGTATTTGATTGGGGAGATTTTGCATGATCGCGCGATGCAAATTATCGAAGAAGACGGAAACCGGGATGAGGCACTGCAACTTTTGATTGGACGACGAGCCTCTGATGGAGAGCAAATTTCCGGAGCGGTTCATCATTTTTTGAATGTTTTTATTCGTTACCCTAATACAAGTTGGGCACCACACGCGGGCAATCGTTTTCGGCAAGTTGAAGAGCTTTTGTATCGAGAGTTTGGTCGTCGTATTCGAGCACAAGTTACAAGTGAGCAGTGGGAAGAGGTTGAGCGGGCCCAGTTTCGTGAGGCGCGGACCTTGTTTAATCAAGGGCGTTTCGAAGAAGCATCTGAGAGTTACATCCAGGTGTTGAATCTCTTTCCCGAGCAGTCTTCCTCCATTCCTGCATTTGGCGAGTTAGCGGCTAGTTTAATTGAACTGCAAAGCCATACGATGGCCGATGCGGTAATCGGCCATCTAGCTGAGCGTTTCAGCGAAAATGAAGATCTTTCTACGGAGGCCGGTAATCAGGTCACGCGCATTGCTGCAAAATATCTGGATATGAATGAACACGAGCGTTACCGCGCAACCTATGATGAGTTCTTCGCGTTTTTCCCACGCCACCCGCGTACTCTTCTGGATTTACAACGTTTTGCAAGTGAGGCGAGGTCTGGGGGCGATTATGATACAGCGTTGCACTTCTATAGTCAGATCGTACGTGATTTTGAGGGCAGCTCTGCTTACTATCGGGCGCTTAGCAATATGGCTCGCATTTACCGTTCGCAGGACGATGAAGAGCGCAAGGTTCGTACCTTGCGTCGGCTCATTCGCGAGATGACGGAGGCGGACGTGCGTAGCCATTTACGGGTCAATGCACTTTATCGATTGGCGAACACGCTACGCGGCATGGGAGACGCCCAAGTGGATCTTGCGCGGCAGATGTTTGGACAGGTGCGACAACTTCTGGAAGGGGATAACGCCAGTGATTTTGCCTCCAATGAGGAGGAGGCAAACGCGAATCAGCAGTTTCTAGAGGGGGCTCTGTTTTATACTGCCGTAATGGATGCGATGCGTACAACGGTAGCAGATCGAGACCGCGAACGACTCGAGCAGCAAGCGAATCGAGAACTTTCGGATGAGGAGATTCTCAGTAATTTTTACAAGGCGCGTGCGATTCGGCAGTTCAACCAGTTGGTTGAGCGTTTCCCTGCGTCGACCTTTGCGCCATCGGCCTTGAGCCAGATTGGTACGTTAAACACCTTTTTGGGGCGTGCGGAAGAAGCGTCTACTGCTTTGCGCAGATTAGAGCGGGATTATCCGGATTCTCGTGAGGCTGCGAATGCGGCATTTCTGATTGGGCGTAACCTTCTGGACATGGATATGCGTGATGACGCTGTGGAATATTTCTCGCGTATGTTTGATGGAGACGCGGACTTTTCGGTTGCACAGATTCTGAGTGCGGGACAAGAGTTGCTGGAGGCGGAAGAATATCGGATTGCCTTAACAGCATTTGAACGCGTTATTGCGCAGTCCGATGAAAGACGTTACGTCGAACCCGCCCGTATTGGAAAAGGACAAGTTCTTTTCGGGTTAGCGCGTTATGAAGAGGCCGCGGCTTGGCTTGACGAGGTGATCGAGGATTATCCTCGATCCGGTCGTACGATTGTGATTAGCCGGACAGCTAGCGAGGCGCATGCTGCCTTGGCAAGTCAGAAAGAGGATGGCTCAGAGCGCCGCGCGCTGTTCAATCGAGCCGTTGATCTTATGCGTCGGGCACAACAATTTGCCGACGAGCCTGCTGAGCAGGTGCGACTGGAGGTTGCGGTGGCAGGCATTCTTGAACGTCGTGCGGATTCAGAAGCGCGTTTCGGCTCCTCTACACGCGCTCGAGAATTTCGCAATGAGGCATTGGCTGCTTATCAGACGATCATGATGTTCCGTGATGCGAGTGATCCGGATATTGCTCCTCACATCCAGAGGGCCTTCAGTCGTGCCGTACCTATGATGATTGAGATGGAACGTTGGCAGGATGTGTTTGAGGATGCGCAAGCTTATCTGGAATATTTTCCGAATGGGCGTTATGCTGGTGATATGCGGTCCGCTATCACCACGGCGCGGACACGCGGCGACATCACGGAATAGCGTTGCTAGAAGCAGGAGCTGGTGAGACATATACTGCAGGAAAAGGTGAGGAGATATAGAGATGCAAAACAAGTGTTACCGATATATGATAATGGGTCTGGCGGTTTGTGCAGTTATGCTCATGCCATGGCACAGGGCATTTGCGCGCCATCAAGCTACGGTTTTATTAAACACGGGCCAAGAGATACCAGGGGAAGTTCGCTTTTTGCCAGCTTCGCGTAGCTATGAGATAAGAGTGGGAGACAGAACGCGCGAGGTTCGTGCCGCTGATGTTGCTGAGGTTACACTCGATCGAGAGCCTGAAGGTTTTTCGCGTGCCTTGCGCGATGTGGAACAGCGGCGCTATCAACAAGCAATTCCCATCTTATCGTCTATTGTCGAGGATTACGCGATGTTCGGGCCGGATCGGGAAGCAGGGAAAGCGTTAATTCTTGCGTACCTGCGAACAGATCGTTCGAGTGATGCGTTGCGAACGGCGGAGACTTTGATTCGTCGAGATTCTGGTATTGGGCAGAATCCCGAGTTTGCGGCGGTATACTGGGAAGCGTTGCTTGACGAGGAGCGCTTGTCTACGTTACGTACTTCTATACGGGAGGCCATTCAGTCCGGTAGCCGTGATTTAGCTGCCGTGGGTTTGTTGCGTCGGGGTGATTTAGAGATGCGTGAAGGCCATTACCGGGAAGCATTGGTTAACGGGTATCTACGGGTTGTATTATTGTTTCAGGATGTCGGTTTCGCACAGCCAGAGGCATTGTATAAGGCGATTCGTGCTCACGAGGAGCTTAATGAAGTAACGTATGCAGAGCGTTGGCGTCAGCGATTATTGTCCAGCCATGCTACGAGTGAATTTGCGCAACGCTTGCGAGATTAGCGGTTATTGCGAATCATAGTGCACATAGATAAAGAAAAGGAATGGAGAGAGAATGAAAATGACGCGGAACGTTTTACTCTTGTTTATCGGTATTTGTATGTTGGGTTTTGCGATGCCTATCGTTCAGGCTCAAGAGGAAGCGGAAGAGGCTCCTGTTGGTGAACTTGTAGATGAGCAGGGAGAAGCCGCCACTACCGATACCGATGCTGCAGGTTCTGGCAGTTTTCTTGCCATTGTATTTAGGTCTGGTCCAATGGCCTTGTTGTTGTGGATAACCATTTTCACTGCTGCCGGTGCTGCGGTGTATTTCGCCGTAGACTGTGCGATTACGGTTCGTCCCATGCGTATTATGCCACAAAATTTGATTGATGAGGTAACAGCTGCGATGGGAGAAGGAGATGTTATCAAGGCGTTAAAGTGCTGTGATGACGAACCAGGCCCCCTTGCCAATGTGCTGAGTGCAGGGTTTAGTCATGTAGAAGAGGGATATGAAGTTATTGAGGAGGCCATTTCTACAGCTGCTAATCTGGAAACGGAGAAGCTGATGCAGAAGATTACTTGGTTATCTGTGGTAGGGAATCTGTCGCCGATGCTTGGTTTGCTTGGCACGGTGCAAGGTATGATTGCGGCTTTCGCGACATTAGCTGGTGGTGTTCCCGATGTTGGTTTATTGGCACAGCACATTTCCCAGGCGCTTTTTACGACGGCGGCCGGTCTGACGATTGCGGTACCGTGTGTAGCATTCTATTATGTATTTCGTAATGCGGCTAACAAGATCGTGTTGCGCATGGAAGCGTTGACAATGGAATCAATCAAGGATCTGCGCCATGTTGAGGTTGTGGAAGACTAATTGATTGGGATGGAGGAAACGTGAAGCGCCATCGCCGTATAAATGAGGGTTGTGATTTGGACATGACGCCGATGATCGACGTCGTGTTCCAGATGATCATCTTTTTTATCGTAACGATTAAGATGGATGAAAATATCAACGAGGAGATACGCCTGGAAGATGCACCAGAAGGTCCGTTGGCTACGGGCGAAGATCCTCGTACCATGGTGATCGAAGTAGATCGTCGGGGATGGCTTTCCATCAATAACGTGCAACTGAACCGTTCACAGTTGGAAGGTATTATATCACGTAGGTATAATCGTTTCGGGAACTTTCCCGTAGTCATCCGTGCTGATCGACGGGCAGAGCATCGTCATGTTCGAGCTGTGATGGACTTGTGTACGAATGTAGGAATTTGGCAGATTGATTTTGCGGCAATCAAGGAACATAGGAATTAGCTATGGCGAGAAAACGCACAGTCCGTAATCGTGGAGAGGCAGCAAAGTTGGAAATGACACCTATGATTGATGTCGTTTTTCAATTGCTGATATTTTTTATTGTTACCTTGCAAGAGCAAGATATTCTTGCGCAGTTGAATATATCGCGTCCTGCCCCAGATGATCAAGCTACGGAAGACAGAAGTATTGACTTATTAACAATAGAGGTTGGAGCTGATCAATGGGTCTTGAATGGTCGACCCTTCGCTCGACCAGGCGGATTGCCGCAGCTTGATCGGCAATTATCGCGTCTTGCTTCATTCAGTCAGGATGCGAGTGTAATCATCAAGTGCACCGCTGATTCTCCACACGGGGCGCTCATTCAAATTCTGAACATTCTATCGCGTGAAGGCATGCAAAATATTTCGGTGTTCAGTCTTTAGGCATGTTCTTTGTTCTTGGTGATGCGACAATGTTACGTGTTTGAAGCCAGCCATGATCGGTTAAGGGGTGATGTTCATGGAGGACCATAGCGCGACGTCTTTACTGGGACGTTTAGAAGAGCAGCAGGCAATACGACCTAATTTCTTCTGACTGCCCACTGCGCGTGCGGTATATACAATATTTCGCGTGAATCATTTCAGATGGGTGGGGGGATTATTCCTTTGCGATGGTTTCGTACGCCTTTTGCCAGTGGCAGACGATTACGATCCATGTAGAAGTTTATCACGAGTATGCTTGAGACAGGATATGCATGTATTTGCATGCAGCTTGATCAAGACAAAAATCAGGCTCTTACCTCTTTTTCTGGTGCGGTTCCGAGGCCTGTTTTCATCCCGCTAGCCACGATTATTCGTAGTTTATGCATATCCATTCAAATAAATGACAGCCTAAAAGCGTATTAACATCAAATGAAACGGAATTGTGCAGGAGGTAAGCCATGAGTGAAGATGTGAACAAACCCGATCTTGATATAGAAGAAGATCCATTTGAAATTTTGCGGAAATATGATTTGTTGCATTTATTTGATGAACTTTCGTTTCGGCGCAAGTGGATGCGCGTATTCAAGGGTTTGAAACAACCCATTACAAGTGGCGAGAATAAGTGGGCTCGTTTGCAGTTGTTGCGGCTTTTGGCTCCTTTTGCTGCGGTTGTGGTGCCCGTGTTGATGTTGTTCATTATTGCTTTTCTTGCACAGTTTACGCCTCGTAGTGACCGTACGATTGAAGTTACCGTAGTTGATCCCACTCCGATGGAAGATCTTGAGGATATTGAACCACCTGATATAGAGCCTACAGAGCCGCCTGACCCGATTGAGGTAGAAGTGGACGTGCAAACGGATATAGCCGCTACGCCAAGTGAAGTTGCGGCACCATCGGTAGAAGATGCTAGTGTACAACCGGCAGAATTTGATTCTGTTGCGCAAGTGCGCAGTCCCGTTGTGATGACAGGCATGCTTGGAAGTCGGAATCCGGGAACTCGTGGTCAGGCTTTGGGTGAATTTGGTGGTGGACATACGACCGAGGCAGTCTTACGCGCTTTACGTTGGCTGGTTGTAAATCAGAATGAAGATGGGTCTTGGGGGCGGACAAAGCCGGCGATGACCTCTCTTGCTCTGCTCGCATTTTTAGCCCATGGGGATACACCGGCATCCGAGGAATTCGGTAGCGTTGTTGAGAGGGGGCTCCGCTTCATGATTGATGCGCAGCAGGACAATGGACATTTTCGCGGTCGAGATGGTCATGACTACACACAGCCGATTGCGGCCTATGCGCTGGCAGAAGCGTATGGTATGACGCGCACGCCACAAATTCGTGAAGCTGCAGTCAAGGCCATAGAACGTGTTGTGCAAGGTCAGAATCCGGCCGGTAGCTGGGATTACCGGTTAGATTCAAGCTCATCACGTAATGATATCTCTTATGCGGGCTGGTGCGTGCAGGCACTCAAGGCAGCGGAAATCGCTGGGCTTACGCGAGATATCCCTGAAATTAAAGACGCAATGGAAAGAGCGGTTGATGGCATAAAGGCGAATTACCGCGAACGCGACGATGTTGCTGGTTTTGGCTATACGAGTCCCAGCCATACGCATGGTCTCTCTGGCGTTGGTGTATTAGCTTTGCAATTTTTGGGAGAAGCGCGCTCTCGCGAAGCACAACTTGCGTTAGCCAGTTTGGATCGTTGGCCCTTCGATTGGGAAAATCCGCGCGGCAGGAGTCCCGTCTATTGGTGGTATTACAATACGCAGGCTTTCTTTCAGGAAGGCGGGGATGTTTGGGATCAATGGAATGATGAGTTCTCGCATACACTGGTTGGCGTGCAACAAGTGATTGATGCGGATGAAAGTGAGTATGTGGATCATACCGGCACGCCTCGTGCAATTGGGTTCTGGGATTCGCCGGCCGATAGTGAACTTACTGGCGGCAATGGCCGTGTCATGGATACGATTCTTTGTACGCTCATGCTTGAGGTTTACTATCGCTATTTGCCCACGTTCCAGCAGATTGAGCAAGAGGAGATCGATCGCGAACTGGGTGATGAAGAGGACTTGGTGATTGAAATCGTGCAGATCCGCCCAGAAGTCCGTGCGTTAACCGATACGGATATGATGGTGCGTACGCAATGACGTGGCTTGTTCGCATACGGTGCTAAAGGTCCTGGAGGCGTTAGCTCTTATGTCTGATCAAATACCTAATATAGAAGAAGATCCATTTGAAATATTGCGGAAGCATGATTTGTTGCATTTGTTTGATGAGCTTTCGTTTCGGCGCAAGTGGATGCGCGTATTCAAGGGTCTGAAACAACCCATTACAAGTGGCGAGAACAAGTGGGCTCGTTTGCAGTTGTTACGGCTTTTGGCTCCTTTTGCTGCGGTTGTGGTGCCTGTATTGATGTTGTTCATTATTGCTTTTCTTGCACAGTTTACTCCTCGTAGTGATCATACGGTTGAAGTCACTGTAATCGATCCTACTCCAATGGAAGATCTTGAGGATATTGAACAGCCTGATATCGATCCTATAGAGCCGCCTGATCCGGTTGAGGTAGAAGTGGATGTGCAAACGGATATAGCGGTTGCACCGAGTGAAGTTGCGGCACCATCGGCACAAGATGCTAGTGTACAACCGGCAGAATTAGATTCTGTTGCGCAAGTGCGCAGCCCCGTTGTTCTGACAGGCATGCTTGGGAGTCGGAATCCGGGGGCTCGTGGTCAGGCTTTGGGTGATTTTGGAGGCGGACACACAACCGAGGCTGTCTTACGAGCCTTACGCTGGTTGGTTGTAAATCAGAATGAAGATGGGTCTTGGGGGCGGACAAAGCCGGCGATGACATCCCTTGCTTTGCTAGCATTTTTGGCGCATGGGGATACACCGGCATCCGAGGAATTCGGTAGCGTTGTTGAGAGGGGGCTTCGCTTCCTGATTGATGCGCAGCAAGACAATGGACATTTTCGCGGTCGCGACAGAAATGATTATACGCAACCGATTGCGGCCTATGCGTTGGCAGAAGCGTATGGTATGACGCGCACGCCACAAATTCGTGAGGCTGCAGTCAAGGCCATAGAACGTGTTGTGCAAGGCCAGAATCCGGCCGGTAGCTGGGATTACCGGTTAGATTCAAGCTCATCACGTAATGACATCTCTTATGCGGGCTGGTGCGTGCAGGCACTCAAGGCAGCGGAAATCGCTGGACTTACGCGAGATATCCCTGAAATTAAAGACGCAATGGAAAGAGCGGTTGGCGGCATAAAAGCGAATTTTCGGGCAGATGGTGATATTGGTGGTTTTGGTTACACGAGTCCGAGTTCTACGCATGGATTATCGGGTGTTGGTGTGTTAGCTCTGCAGTTTTTAGGTGAGGCGCGCTCCCGTGAAGCACAGCTTGCGTTAGCCGGTTTGGATCGTTGGCCCTTCGATTGGGAAAGTCCGCGCGGCAGGAGTCCCGTCTATTGGTGGTATTACAATACGCAGGCTTTCTTTCAGGAAGGTGGGGATGTTTGGGATCAGTGGAATGAAGAGTTCTCGCATACACTGGTTGGCGTGCAACAAGTGATTGATGCAGATGAAAGCGGGTATGTGGATCACACCGGTACGCCTCGTGCAATTGGATTCTGGGATTCGCCCGCCGAGAATGAACTCACTGGCGGCAACGGTAGGGTTATGGACACCATTCTGTGCACGCTCATGCTTACGGTGTACTATCGGTATTTGCCGACCTTCCAACGGATTGATCAAGAGGAGATCGATCGTGAACTGGGTGATGAAGAGGACTTAGTGATCGAAATCGTGCAGATCCGCCCAGAAATCCGTTCGTTAAGCGATACGGATATGATGGCACGCACAAAATAACGCATCGGAAACGTTCGAATACACGGATTATCTTTCGTCGTGCATTGACCTAAAGTGGCGGGAGCGACGGGGCTCGAACCCGCAACCACCGGATCGACAGTCCGGGACTCTAACCAATTGAGCTACGCCCCCACGTCGGTCATTCAGAGCCGCAAAATCTAAGCGATGTGGGCATGGATTGCAAGGGAAAAATGGTGCGATTTATTTTTTACAGGTTTGGCGCTTTTGGGAGAGTACACATGCACGTGCGGTATGGGTGGTCCATTCCGTTTATTTGATCTCGCTCCAATTACTGATAGGAACTTGGCAGGAAACAAAACCTGCCGTTGGCAGTGTTTTCCTTTGGTAGGCGTGCTCCCATCTGGCAGCTAGATCGGAAATGCCGGGATTGTGACCGACGAGCAGTAGCGTCTGTATTGTGTCGGGTATGCTCATCAATACATCCAGGATCCGATCGTCAGTGGCAAGGTAAAGGGATCGATCTGTTACTATATGCATTCCGTCGATGCTTTTTCCTAGTATTTCGGCGGTTTGGAACGCGCGCACGGCAGGACTTGTCACAACAAGGTCGGGGTGCCAATTGTTTGTGCGGAAAGACGTTGCCACTTGTTGTGTTTGTGTAACGCCATGAGCACTGAGGGGACGCGCAAAGTCTCCATCGGCATGTTCTGAAACGGCTTTGGCATGTCGGAGTAGAATGATGTGTTTCATAATTCGAGCTCCTTTAATTCTGCCTCCAACCGAGTGATTTTATCCTTTAGTCGTTCTATTTCCTCGATTTTGCGCGCACGGATTTTGGCTTTGCGTTCTTGTTCTTCTTCGGTGTCGTAGCGAATGACTGGAGCGAGAATAGAAATCGCAAATGATTCGGTTGGGTCCTCGGCGGCATTAACGGGGTCGGGTGTTGCGAGTATTTGTACCTGTTGCTGTGCAAAGAAATGCAATAGATGGGTGAGTACTTCAGATGCCGTTCCCAACCGATCCATCTTGCGAACAATGACATATCGGATATGATCTTCTTCGATGGCGTGAATGAGTGCTGACAAGGCAGGTCTTGTAAGACCGCTCTCATCATAATGGCTCCAACATGCTGGTAGCATCTCTCCTGGATAATCGATATCACAGAAGACATGTTCAAACGCAACGCGTAATCCGTGACGAAGCGCTAATTCGCGTGTATGTTGTTCTTGTTTGTGCAGCTTGTAGGCTTGATGTGCCTTGTCCTGCTTGCTTGTGCGTATGTATATCGCCGCTTTCATGTGGGGCAGTGTAGGATAGCTTCGGCGTCGCGGTCAATCACGAGTATGCGTTATATGATACGTGAATGTATGCCTACTGTTAACCAAGGTTTGTGCAAAGAAATGCGTATGATTGAATATACTGATGCTTCTGTGGGGCGTAGATTATGTCTCCTTGCGGCGCTTATTTTGTGGTTCTTGTTGTGGTGCCCTTTGTTATCTATGGCTGTGGTGTCAGAAGGTAACGGGGAACATGAACGTGTTGCGCCTGCTTCGGCCCCTCTTAATGGTCGGTTAGATGTTTGGTATACACGTATGTCGGCAGTCATTGCTGATCCGTTTGATCGGGTCGATCGATTTTTCGGCGATGAAAGTATTATCGATGAGGGACGTCGAACGCGGTTGCGGATTGGCGCTGGTGTACGAACGGATGTGGATACGGGAGCGCGTATGGTTACCGATTTTTCCTTGCGTTTAGCCTTGCCCCGAATTGAGGAACGCTGGCAACTCTTTCTTGATGAGTTGGCAGGTGAGGATGAATTGAGTGGTGTAAGCGACTTGACGCGCCCGCCGGTTGATACGGATCCAGACGTTGGACTTCGGTATTTCCTGCTCCGTGATCTTGGCGCCTCGATTAGTGCTGATGCGGGGTATCGTTTCAGTAGTCCGAATCAGGCATTTGGACGTATCCGCGGTCGCGCCCGTTATCCGCGGGGGCGTTGGAGTTTAGACCTTACGCAAACGGCTACGTATTTCACGCAAGATGGGTGGCGTAGCCAATCTGACATGTCATGGACATTGCCTTTTGCATCCGCCTATGGTTTCCGGAGCTTTAGTCGTCTTACCGTGGAAGAGATATCCTCTGGATACACACCGGAGCACAGTTTAGCGTTATACCGTACACTTACGGCGCGTCGTGCTTGGCGTTTGGAGGGGAGAGGTATTTGGATAGAGATGCCGAACCCATCGGATATCGTGTATACCATAGAGTTCATGTACCGACAATTGGTGCATCGAAACTGGCTATTTTTTGAAATTGCACCTGGTGTTGAATATGCTGAGAACAATCATTATGATGCGAATCCTTTTGTTACATTCAAATTTGAGATTCTTTTCAACGCTGATTAAAATAATGCTGGATTCATACTGTAGGCATAGGTAGGATACCGCGTTGTGCTGGCAGGAGTAATTCAGTGGTAGAATGCAAGCTTCCCAAGCTTGACGTCGCGGGTTCGATCCCCGTCTCCTGCTCCAGATTAGGGGTTAGGCGTTAGGCGCTAGGGTTCAGGGATGCAGTCAGTCTGTAACTTCATTGTTTATCTTCATTTTTGGTAGGGCAAACCAGCCATGTCCTACGAAGCCTTGGGCGAAGTAGGATCCCCAGTGAGCCGTGACCGTAGAGGGGCGTGGTCAGCTCATGGAAAGACCTGCGCCTGAACATGAAAAAATGCGCTAGCTACGGACAGCGGCTCGGCGAGGACGTCTCGCCCTACCTGCCAAAAGTTTCTTTTCCGCATCATCTTGGCAGCCCAAGTGCCAAAACGAACCACTAACGACTAATCCCTAGCGCTTAATGCCTCATTCCTTCCAGGATATCGCGATAGAGTTCGGCTGCTAGGGAGACTTGGGCGAGCGGAATGCATTCTTCACGCGTGTGGGCTCTTGCCAGGTCCCCGGGGCCGAGCATGATCGGTGCGCATCCGGTTTCGCGCAGCAGATTGGCATCGGAATGGCTGCGAAAGGATCCGTGTTGCCAAGGGATTTGATGGGCTGCAAAAACGGTTTGCATTACACGAACCAGTTTTCCGTCTTCGGGGAGGTCATACCCAGCTGCCAGTAAAGGAAATTCGATATGTCTGTGCGTTAATGTGCTTTTTCGAAAACCTGCATTTGCGATTTGCTGCATGTTCTTGCTAAAGGATTGTACATCCAGTTTTGGGGGGGTATGAAAATCCACCCAGGCTTCACAACTGCCGGGCACGGCAAATCCCGATTCCGAACTATGTACGGATCGAATGTTGAAGACGGCATTCGGATAATCGTTTTCCATGGTTTCTGCTACGTTCCCGAGCGTTTCCAAAAGGTTGAGGATGGCGTTATACTCTCGTCCGGCCATGGCAGCATGCCGTCTTCTGCCAGCGGTTTGAATCATCATTTCGACATAGCCATAATGTTGCAGACAGGGCGTCAGGTTTGTGGGCTCGGCAACAATCGCCCAAGGAAACTGGGTCGATTCGAGTAGGGCCTGGGTGCCATCGCCACTTTCTTCTTCGCCGACTACAAGATACAGTGCTGCTTTTTGGGGAAGTGTGCCTTTTTCATGCGCTGCGACAAATGCTTCGATCATAGCCGCACAGCCCCCTTTCATGTCGGCCGTGCCGAGACCATGCAAGATTTCATCTTCGCAATGTGCCTCATAGTTTTCGATATCAAAAGCAGGTACAGTGTCAACATGTCCGAGAAAGGCAACATCGGGTTGGGGATCCAATGCCACTTCGATGTTCATCCTACCCTCGGTTACCGGTCGCAATGTCACAGGCAAATCATGGCTCATTAAATAGTCCGAGAGATAGCTGGTGATTTGTGCTTCTTTGCCAGACGGACTATAGATGTCTACCATATCTGTGAGCAGGCGTGTGAGTCGTTCATGTTGAATCATGTTATCTCTTTATGCTTGGTTTGGGTCTAAGTTCAGGGTCATGTAGATATGTCCGATTGGATTCGTGAATCCTTTCTTTTCGAAGAAACGGATTGCTGTCTTGTTATCGGCTTGTGTGTCTACAAGCATCATGCGCACGCCTTGTTCTTGAATCACATCCCGGAACGCATCGAACAGGGCAGATCCGACTCCTTTGCCGGCGTAGTCCGGTTGTACCCCTAGCCATACGAGATGTCCGTAATTCCATGTTGTGGCCGCCTTTTCGATCATGGACCCAATGGCAAATCCCACCACGGTATGATCTTGTGCTACGGCTACTAACATGAATTCCGGTTCTGCATTGAATTGGCTCGTCACGGCATATTCGTCCCACGTGCGGTATAGGTTGGAAACCGCATCCGCGCGAAACAATTGTTCGCCCAAATGGAAAATGGCAGCTAGGTCATCAATGCCGGCTGTCCGAATTTCGTAATCACCATAATCGATTTTTTTCATGTATGCAGAGTAAAGTCGCACGCCAAAGGTTGCAAGGCTCTTTGTAGGAAGGTTGCGAGGTTATAAGGGTTTCTCGTGTAAATGCGAAACCAGAGAGGATCGCACGTCTTTTGTCTTCAGTCTTCGGTTTGCATCTCTTGACGCAATGCCTGCAAAACGCTAAGAGCATAGATGGTAGCGGTTTCTGCGCGTAGTGTGAGGTTTCCCAGACTGACGGGTATACAGCCAGCCTTTGCGGTTTGGGCATATTCTGCATCGGTAAAGTCGCCTTCCGGTCCCGTGAGAATGGCCAGAGCGGGCACATGGTTGGCAAGGTATGCTCTGGCCGCTCTTGCAAGGGGAGTGGGTTTGCCTTGGAGTGATCCTTGCAATATAGGTGTGTTTTGTTCCTGTAAGCGCTGCAAGGCATCCTGTAAATGGGTCACGGAATCAATGATCGGCAATTTCGGGGTGCCGCATTGTTTGGCAGCACTTATGGCAATGCGTTTCCAGCGCGCTACCTTGTTCGATGCTTGACGCGTATCCAGCCGAACCACGGATCGCGCGGTTTGTATAGGCATAATGCGCGTTGCCCCCAGCTCCGTGGCCTTTTCGATCAAGCTGTCCATTCGGGAGCCTTTGATGATGGCGGGGACGAGAATCCACTCTACCTCTCCGGTCTGCTTTGGCACAGCATGCATGTGTTGGATTTCTAAATAGGCAGCTTGTTCTGTTTCATGATATTGCAGACGGGTTTCTGCCTCGCGCCCCTCACCATCAAAGGCCACCACAGGTGTGCCTGCTGCGAGACGCAAAACATGCAGCAGATGGTGTTGCTCCTTTGCGTCCAGCTCGAGGGTACTACCGTTGTGCCAGTTTTCAGGTTTAATATAACATCTTTGCATGAGGTTCTTTGTTCCCGAGGACGCCGGACGCCCGACGCCGTGTTAGTTGTCTGTTGTTGTCCGCGGTCTGTGGTTTGCGGTCTGCTTTCGTCGTACGACGGAGATGGCGATGCCCCAGATAATACGAATAAGGAGTGCGGCAGCGATGAGTAGAGCGGCTAAACCTATGAGAAACTGTTTTTCTTCATGGGGCCAGTCTCTGATGGCACTACTGCCAAGAAGAAGTGTTGCCAAAAAGAGGAGGACGGGTCCGAGAATATTAAGGGTATTCAGTGTGTGTGCCACTGGTCGGCTAACGGTCATCTTGGAACGTCGTGAAAAAAAAGCCTGCATAACGTGTTTGCATCCGTGTTAGGTTTTTATCATACTGCTCGACTCTATTTAACAATTTGCCCAAAGAGTGTAAAGTTTCCTGTATTTGTTTCACAAGCGGGAAATGCTGGCGGTAGGGAGAATACATGCAAGAGAAGCAGATCAGGCAAAAGCGGTTACAATTCGAACGGGATGGCTTGTACCGTCAAATCGATGAGCATGACGCTTGTGGTGTCGGTTTTGTTGTCAATATCGATGGTGATCGAAATCATGATATCATAACCCAGGGGCTTCGCGTTCTGGAAAATTTGAGTCATCGTGGTGCAACCGGTGCCGATGAAAATACAGGTGATGGCGCGGGGATTCTCACACAGATTCCAGATGACTTTCTTCGTAAAGAGTTAAAGAAGGAGAAGGTCTCCTTGCCCGAGGAGGGGACCTATGGTGTCGGGATGTTTTTCTTTCCGCAGGATCATGCGCAACGCAGAGCATGTGTGCAGGTTGTGGAGAATGTCGTTGCAGCAGAGGGGGGATCGTTGCTGGCATGGCGCGACATACCGGTGGATGCAGATGCCATTGGGGAGCGCGCCCGATCTGAACAGCCTTACATTTGCCAAGCTTTTGTAGAGGTCGGCGATCTGACTGGTGACGAGCTGGAACGCCGTCTGTACATAATCCGCAAAAGGATTGAGCAGCAGGCGTTGCCATTGGTCGACCACGATCGCGAAGCCTTTTACATTCCCAGTTTGTCCTCTCGGACACTTATCTATAAGGGTTTGATGATGGCTTCGCAAGTCATGGGTTTTTACCGCGATTTGGCCGACGAGGACTACACGAGCGCGTTAGCCATTGTGCATCAGCGCTACAGTACGAATACGTTTCCCTCGTGGTCGCTAGCCCAGCCCTTCCGGTATTTGGCCCATAATGGTGAAATAAATACCTTGCGTGGCAACGTGCAGTGGATGCGCTCGCGAGAGCAGAATTTCCAGTCGCCGTTGTTCGGGGATGACATGCAGAAAATCGTTCCGGTGGTTGAAGAGGGCTGTAGTGACTCCGCCGCTCTGGATAATGCTTTGGAATTGCTTGAGCGGAGTGGGCGCTCCTTATGGCACTCCATGATGATGTTAATTCCGCAAGCATGGGGTGAGCGGTACCCGATGGGTCCGGATTTACGTGGATTTTTCGAATACCATGCGGGTTTGGTGGAACCTTGGGACGGTCCAGCTGCTGTAGCCTTTTCCGATGGGCAACATGTTGGAGCCGTGCTGGATCGCAATGGCTTACGTCCCGCGCGGTTTACCATCACCAAGGACCGCATGATGGTATTTGCTTCCGAGGCTGGGGTATTGGGTATTGAGCCGGAGCGGATTGCCGAGTGTGGCGCGTTGCGTCCAGGCCAAATGATGGTAGTTGATTTGATTGATCAGCGCGTGATTCGCGATTATGAGGTCAAAATGCGGCTTGCCCGCCAGCAACCGTATCGTCGTTGGGTGAACGAGAATCAGGTTTCGATTCACGGTTTTTTTAATGCGGTGAGTCCGATTGTTCCGGATGTCGCGCACTTGCTTGAGCGTGAACGTTTTTTTGGATACACACGCGAAGACTTGCGACGCATCATGGATGTGATGGCCTCAGAAGGCCATGAGCCAGTCGGCTCTATGGGCTCCGACCAACCGCTCGCCGTTCTTTCCGAGCGTCCCCAACTCTTGTATTGGTATTTCAAGCAACTTTTTGCCCAAGTGACCAATCCGGCCATTGATCCGATTCGTGAGGAGTTGGTCATGTCGTTGATGACCTTTCTGGGAACAACAGACCAGATTCTTACGGAGGTCCCCCAGCATGCGCAATTGATTAAGTTGCAGCACCCCGTGCTTTCGAATGATGACATGGAACGCTTGCGGCATTTGCCTGACGAGAATTTTGCTGCGCAAACCTTGCAAATCGGGTTTGATCCGAAGGGGGGCGGTGCGGCCCTTGAAGAGGCTTTAACCCATCTTTGTAAGCGTGCGGAGGCTATGGGGCGCGGCAGTTATCGCAACCTGATACTTAGCGATCGCGATTTGCCGCACGGCCAAGCACCGATTCCTGCCGTTTTGGCGGTGTCTGCCGTCAACCAGTGGCTCATCGAGAAGCGTTTGCGTACGAGCATCAGTATCATTGTCGAGACAGGGGAAGCGCGTGAAGTCATGCACTTTGCGGTGCTGCTCGGCTTTGGTGCTTCTGCCGTTAACCCGTATCTTGCGTTCGAAATTGTGGCTGATATGGCCCTGCGCCATCAGCTATCTTCCAAAGTCAGCGTTGCCAAAGCCATTGAAAACTATGTGACGGCGGTTTGCAAAGGCTTGCTCAAAACCATGAGCAAGATGGGAATTTCTACCTTGCGGAGCTATCGGAATTCGCAAACATTCCAGATTATCGGCATCGCGAAAGATGTGGTGGATCGCTATTTCACGGGTACGGCCTCTCAGATTGGAGGTGTGGGGCTCGAAGAAATTGCGCGTGAAGCTGCCGCTCGCTATGACGCGGCCTACGGTCGTCCGGAAGGTGCATCAAAGTTATTGGATCATGGGGGACAGTATCAACATACGGTTAAGGGCGAACGACATTTATGGACCCCCGATACGATTCGTCTGTTACAGACCAGTACGCGTTTAGATGATACTGCCATGTATCGGCAATATGCAGATTTGATCAATCATCAGGAGAAGCAGCAAAGTACGTTGCGGGGGCTATTCCGGTTTAAGACTGCTGACAAGCCTCTACCGCTCTCCGAGGTCGAGCCAGCCGAAGAAATCATGAAGCGATTTGTGACGGGGGCGATGTCATTTGGTTCCATCAGTCGGGAAGCGCACGAGACCCTGGCTATCGCCATGAACCGCATTGGGGGCATGAGTAATAGTGGGGAAGGTGGCGAGGATACCGAGCGATTCAAGCCGTTGCCCAATGGGGATAGTCGCAACAGTGCGATCAAACAGATTGCCAGTGGCCGTTTCGGTGTTACGGCCGAATACTTGGCCAATGCGCGGGACTTGCAAATCAAGATTGCGCAGGGCGCCAAGCCTGGAGAGGGAGGGCAATTACCTGGGCATAAAGTGAATGCAGAAATTGCGCGGGTGCGCCACTCGACGCCGGGGGTAACGCTGATTTCGCCGCCACCGCATCATGACATTTACTCGATCGAGGATATTGCGCAACTGATGTATGACCTTAAGAATGCGAATCGCGAGGCGCGGGTATCCGTCAAACTGGTTTCGGAAGTCGGCGTGGGGACGGTGGCTGCTGGTGTAGCCAAAGGTCATGCAGACATGATTTTGGTGAGCGGATATGATGGCGGCACGGGGGCCTCACCGTTATCTTCGCTCAAACATGCTGGCGCACCCTGGGAGCTTGGTGTTGCCGAAGCCCACCAGACCCTGTTGCTGAACGGGCTACGGAACCGGGTGCGCTTGCAGACTGATGGTCAGATGAAAACGGGGCGCGATGTCGCCGTGGCGGCATTGTTGGGAGCCGAAGAGTATGGTTTTGCCACGGCACCGCTGGTGGTGTGCGGCTGCATCATGATGCGCAAATGTCACACCAACAACTGTCCGGTCGGGGTTGCTACGCAAGATCCGGAACTGCGCAAGATGTACACCGGAAAGCCTGAGCATGTGGTTAACTTCCTGCGCATGGTCGCCGAAGAGTTGCGCGAGATTATGGCGGCGCTCGGCATACGCACGGTCAACGAGATGATTGGGCGTGCTGATCTGCTTGAAACCAATCCGGCGATCGACTTCTGGAAAACACGTGGCCTGGATTTTTCGCGCGTCCTGCATTATGTGGATGCCAAGCAGGAAGAACGTTATTGTACGCAGAAGCAGGACCACGGATTGGAAAGCGCATTGGATTTCCAATATCTGGATGACGTCTGCAAGGCCATCGATGCAGGCACATCCTTTGAAAAGGAAATCGACATTCGTAATGTCCATCGCACGGCGGGAACGATTGTCTCCAGTGAGATTGCCCGTCGTTTCGGCCATACAGGATTACCGGATGACACCATTCAGCTTCGTTATCGCGGGGCTGCCGGCCAAAGCTTTGGAGCTTTTGCTGCACATGGTCTCACTATGACGCTCGAAGGCGAGACCAATGACTATGTTGGTAAAGGTCTTTCCGGTGGAAAGATCATTGTGCGTCCATACAAGGGATCAGACTACGACCCGGCTTCGAATATGATTGCTGGCAATGTCGCCTTTTATGGTGCTACCGGCGGTGAGGCCTATCTCAATGGGCAAGCTGGTGAACGTTTTGCCATTCGTAACAGTGGTGCCACTCTCGTAGTGGAAGGTGTTGGCGATCATGGTTGCGAATACATGACCGGAGGAACCACCGTCATCCTCGGGCAAACCGGCGTCAATTTCGGTGCCGGCATGAGTGGTGGTATCGCCTATGTATACGACGAAACTGGCAACTTCGATAATCATTGCAATTTGGATACCTTGGATCTGGAGCTGGTAAACACAGAAGAGGACCGGCAGACATTATACGACTTGCTCAACCGGCATGTTGACTATACCGGCAGTCCGAAAGGAAAGAAAATCCTCGCTGACTGGGAGCGCCAAGTTCCACGTTTTATTAAAGTGTTCCCGATGGAATACAAAAAAGCGCTTGGCCGGTTGAGTCGGGAAGACGAGAGAACCAAGCGCAAGGAAGTGGAACAGCATTAGGCAGACTGCAGACTACAGACCGCAGACTACAGACTTTTGGTGAACTAGATATGCGAGATTATAGGAAAATCAAGGCTTGGCAGTTGAGTGACGATTTAACTGTTGGAATTTATAGGTTAACGAAGTCTTTTCCTAAGGATGAGGTCTATGCTTTGACAAGCCAACTGCGTCGAGCGGCATACTCTGTGGCAACCAACATTGTTGAAGGCTCGTCAAGGTCCTCCCAAAAGGATTATCTTCACTTCCTTTATATATCCAGGGGCTCTCTAAATGAAACGAGATATTTTATGCACCTTGCTCATCGTCTAGGGTATTTGTCCGAAGAAAAGTATGCAGAGTTGGATGGTCAGGGCGATGTTGTGTCGCGAACCTTGGCTGGCTTGATTCAGGCTGTGGAAAAAGAGGCCAACCCTGTTGCGCGAGTTGCAGCTAAGCTTACGAGTTTCATGTTTTTTTCAATAGGGTCTGCTGTCTGTTGTCTGTAGTCTGTGGTCTGAAATACGAGGGAATGAAAGATGCGTCATAGGGAAAGAGGTTTTATAGAGATACCGCGTCGCGATCCGGGGTATCGTCCGGTAGAAGAGCGCAAGCGCGACTATCAGGAAGTGGAACAAATGCTCAACGAGCAGCAGCTTAATGAGCAGGCTGGGCGTTGCATGGACTGCGGCATACCTTTTTGCCAGAGCGCAGCCAGTAGTGTTGGTTGTCCGGTCGTTAATGCGATTCCCGAGTTTAATGATCAGGTGTATCATGGCCAGTGGGAAGAAGCACTGGAACTGTTGCAGGAAGGCAGTAGTTTTCCCGAGTTTACAGGGCGCATTTGTCCGGCGCCCTGTGAGGCATCCTGTGTGGTTGGTATTAATCGCGAGCCCGTCGCGATTCGTCAGATTGAACTTACGATTATCGAAAACAGTTTTAAGCGTGGTTATGTGCAGCCACGCATACCGAAAACGCGTAGCGATAAGCGCGTGGCTGTGATTGGTTCAGGTCCGGCGGGTCTCGCAGCCGCCAATTGCTTGAATCAAGCAGGACTTCATGTGGTTGTTTACGAGCGCGATTTATATCCTGGAGGCATGCTGCGTTACGGGATTCCGGACTTCAAACTGGAAAAATGGGTAGTAGAGCGGCGCATTGACATTCTCAAGCAGGAAGGGATCGAATTTGAAACCTGTGTTGAAGTAGGGCGCGATGTCTCGTATGGATACATCCGCAAGCGTTTCGATGCCGTTCTGCTGGCTGGGGGTGCACGGCAACCGCGCGACTTGCCTGTTGAAGGACGGGAACTTGATGGTATTGAATTTGCAATGGACTTCCTCACCCAGCAAAATATGCGCAATGGGGGGGAAGATGTTTCCGCGCTCAAACCAATCTCTGCGGAAGGTAAACACGTCGTTGTCATTGGTGGTGGTGATACGGGGTCCGATTGTGTAGGTACCTCCATCCGGCAAGGTGCTCTGAAAGTCATGCAATTCGAAATTATGCCGAAACCGCCCGAGGAACGTCCGGAATCGACGCCTTGGCCCGAATGGCCCAACAAGATGCGCACATCCAGCAGTCATTTGGAAGGTTGTGAGCGTCGTTGGTCGGTAAATACCAAACGGCTGGAAGGCGAAAATGGCAAAGTCAAGCGTTTGCACTGCTGTGAAGTCAAATGGGTGTTCCCCGAAGGCGCTGAGCGTCCTGTGCCGGAAGAAGTGGAAGGATCCGCCTTTGTCGTAGAAGCCGATCTGGTACTGTTAGCCATGGGGTTTGTTGGTCCGGGACGTAAGGCCCTACTGGATGATATGGGGGTTACACTGAATGGACGCGGCTTCGTCAGTCGCCATGCCGCCAATGCCACATCGGTAGAGGGGGTGTTTGTTGCAGGGGACATGACCGACGGGCCTTCGCTTGTTGTACGAGCCATGCAAGATGGCAAGAATGCGGCACGGGCTGTTGGGGACTTTCTTGGCGTGTGCGTTGCTTCCTGAAAGCCAATAGTATTTCTGTCAACTGTTCCGTGGAGAGCGCAAATTTGCAGAGCGGATACAGGGACATTCGTGCGCAGACAATTTTACATAGCCGATATGACCTGATGGAGCATTCTCGCCAGTCCGAATAATCTCATTTTTTACGCAAGCAAAAAAAATCTACTTAGAGTAAAAATATATTGTATCGTTATAAAAAAAGTGTTAGTACTGATACGTATGTGCACGCAAGTACTGATTACTTACCTGCCAGTGGAAAATTTTAGCCCCCAAGGCAATCTTGAAAAGATTACACACACAGTTTACATGCCGAATCTTTGGGGGAGGTTTAAAGATCGCTCTTTTTCTTTCGTTCCTCCTACCATACGGGGTTTTTGCTGAAATAGATTCTGTGCGTCCGGGCCGCTTGACCATTGGAAGTCGACACAGCGAATCCGATCAGCAATTTCTCACTGATGCATGGATGACCATCTGGCATGATCACCAATTCCTTCTTGCAGGCAATCTGCGCGGCGGGTTTGGCGAGCGCAATACCCAACAGCTCAGTGGGGGACTGGCGCTACGTTATTTGGCGCGGGATGAAAACTGGATATTTGGCGTCAATGCGTTTGGTGATCGGGCGCGTGTGGCATCTGGAAACAGATTTCATCAAGTTGGTGGTGGTGTAGAGGTGCTGTCGCGTTGGTTGGATCTTCGTATGAACTACTATTATCCGCTTACCGACCCACGATGCGTTGATGAAAGCTCGGTCTGGCAGGATGGCACTGCTTGTAGACGCGGTGTGCGTCAACGCATGCTTATACATGCCTATGAAGAGGCAATCGAAGGCGCTGATGCCGAAATCGGTGTCTGGATCCCTTGGGTAGATGCTGTTGCACCGACGGCATTTTATGTGGGATATGCCCGGTTTTCGCCAGAGCATACCGAAACGCTCGACGGCTTTCAGGGGCGCATGGAATCCCGTTTGCATCCCAATCTTACAGTAGACGCCATCTGGTACGAGAATCGTGATGTACAGCGGTCGGACTATTATGCAGGTATTCGCGTTGATGTTCCCTTGGATTTCTGGAATGGCTGGCGTAATAAGCAGCCGCAGCAGGGGGGCGTACGACACCGCTTGAACGAAAGCGTACAGCGGGAATGGATGATACATAGCTCACGGGTGGTAGATGGTGTCGTTCATGGGGTCGACGAAATTGAAGATAGGAGGCGTCCGGTTCCGCCACCAGAGGAGCCCATTCCCAATTGTTTTCTGGATAGCGAAGGAGAGGTTGTTTGCGAGTAGCTGATTACCCTCCGGCGGATTGTGTATCTAGCAAAAAGAGAGAAGCCTATGAATGCACGAGAAACTTGTGAGGAGATAACACCGACGATGCTGGGATGGAAGAAGGGGTCTGCTAGCATACTTGTTTTTCTGGTGCTATGTAGCGCGGCAAGCCATCGTTTGCAGGCGCAACCCGTTCGTACCCAGACGGTCGCGCTGGAAACGGGCTGGAATGCCGTCTATTTAGAAGTTGACCCGCCGGTGGCAGACCCGGCGGTTTTTTTTGCTGATGTACCCGTTGATATTGTTGCTTCGCATATTGCCCCCGTTCGGGGTCGGCAGTTTGTCCGGAATCCTTCTGCGGATCTGCATTTGGTCTACGGATGGTCGGTTTGGTACGCGCCTGCGCGTGAGGATGCCATGCTTACGACGCTGTACGCGCTGCAAGGGGGATTTGGCTATCTTATGCATGCCAAGACCAATGTGACGTTCGAGGTGACGGGAGAAGTCCAGACGGCGAATCCCAAATGGACGCCTGATGCCTTCAGTTTTGTCGGGTTTCCCGTGCAGAGTCCGGGGGCGCCTACCTTTAGTGCTTTTTTCCAGCCATCGCGGGCACATCGGCACAACCGGATTTACCGTCTGGTGGAAGGGACCTGGCGCCAGGTGACGCATCCGGAGGATGTGGAGATGCGCGCCGGTGAAGCGTTCTGGATCTACACGGAGGGACGCTCCGATTATCGTGGGCCGCTGGAGGTGCGTAGCGAATCCGCCTTGGGAGTGTTCTTGTCGGGTGGTTCCAGTAGCGATCTCGTATTTCGTAATCGTGCTGCGCACCCGATCACGTTTTCGGTGGAGCATGTCGTGGATGGGAACGACGATATCCCGATGGCGGTAGAGGTGCCGGCCTATGACCAGGAGGCGCCCGGTTTTCGCCGCGTGACGCATACATTCGAGGCTGGTGGTTGGACACAACCATTTCCGACGCTGGAGGCAGGGCAGGGTATTCGCTTGCCATTGCGTTTGCATTTGCCAGCGGCATCGGACGGCGAACAGTTTTCCTTGTTACGAATTACTTGCGATATGGGCACGCTTGTTTATGTGCCTGTAACCGCTTTGCGAGATGAACTTCAGACGACGGGTGCTCCCTGAATGGAGAGGATGATACGATGATAAAGCGATACATATTACTGTTAGCCTGCGGGATTGCATTTGCAGGCGGTTATGCTTGGGGACAGGCCAGTCCGTATCGAGGGCTATGGGTGGGGACCGTCACGTTGGACGCTGTAAATGAAGTGTCGATTCCTCTGGACTCTCAGAATGTGCCTCGGGCCAGCGATCCCTTATTGCCGACGCCCACGTTTGACACGGCGCAGTTGCGGGTTCTCGTACATGTCAATGGTGCCGGGCAAGCGTTTCTGCTGAAGGATGTGGCCATTTTGAATCGTGAAGAGGATGCCGTATCCTCTATTGTTGCACAAGCAGGGGCCCGCGAAAGTGATCTTGCGCTGGTGACGGACCCTCGCATGTATGCCGAATTCCCTCCCCAACCAGCCGTGCGGATTGCCAGCGCCGCGTTTGATTTCGGGGATTCGCGGGCGACCGAAGCGCTGGATGTAATGGTTGCTCAGGCTGCCGATAGGGCGCGTGATTTTGCGGCCGTATCCACCTTGCAAGTGGGCACCGAGGCGCAACGGTTGACTGCCCGCAATGCCGCTATGGCGGAAATACAGCCTGTATTGACTGATATGGCCTCCGCAGCGGACGTGGCTGCTCGTTTCACTGCCTTTGTGGATGCATTCCCTGCGCTGCTGAGCAGTATTGTGGATGGAACGGCAGATATTGCTACGTTGGAAGATGACGCGGAAACCATCCGCGATGGCTCTTTCTTCGGGGATTCGCGGGCTCTGGATATGCTGCGCGATGTCGTTGCCGCAGTGGAGGCAGCGGCCCCCGGCGAGGAAATAGCGGCTGCGCGAAATACGGCGGCGGCTTATGCTGATGTGCAAAATGAATACCAGCGATTTATTGCAGGACAATTATTTGGTAATCTGATTGTGGAAGGGGCGGCCACGGCGAGCGACTTTGCGCCCACGGCGGACAATGCTGCTGCGATTGATGCGGAAATGCGCACGGGTAGTGCCGTACAAGATGCGATTACACGGTCGTTGCAAATTAAGTTGCATCCCTTCGAGGAAACGCGTGGCGAGGATGCCGTGGATACGGTACTCTTGGCTATGGCGGAAACCGCCTTTGCGGAGCGTTCACGCTCGCGTGTAGCCATTGCACGCCTGGTGGAGGAGGCTGGGCGTGCCGTATTGTCGGATTTGGTGGCGCGCTATGCGTTGCCAACAAATGCCCCTACGCTGGATTATACGGATTTCGTGCGGTCGGATGCGTTTCAGGGGGCACCCGGCGTCATTGCTGAGGCGGCAGCCAGAGCAGCAATTGATGAGCGCGCAACGAATCCGCTGTATACGGAGTTGTCGTTGCATACTGCCGCGCGGCTGGCCGCGATTGCGGCGCTGCGGTCGGAGTATCTACTGGCTGCGCGCGCGCAGCGAACCGAACTTCCCTTGGAGGGCGAATTTGCGCCGGGTGCTGGTGATCCGCGCCGCATTATCAATTTGGCACAACCCACTGATCTTGGGGATCCCGGTCTTACGGGGCGTATTTATTTGCCAGCCAGCCATCCGACGAATCCGTTCCGGCATCGTCGGCATCCCGATCATACGGAAGGATTCAACATCGAGCGCAAAATCCGTTTTGATTTTGACGGGAATACCGGTGATCCGTTGCAACCGACTCGACAAGGGGTGGATCGTGTAACGGGCACGTACAGGGAAGAAGTATTTGGTCTGCACAAACCGTTAGGCCCCGACCCGGCGACTGATCCGATTGGGTTGCGCACCGAAGGTCGCTTTGAACTCAATCGCATTTCGTATTTAGACACGTTGAACACCCGCTGAGGGAAATGATTATGAAATACTTATATCTGCGTACACGTATTGTTGGAGGGGTGCTAGCCCTGCTGGCTGCTCTTCTGCCGATCAGCCTGGAAGCCAACAATGATATGGCATTCACGGTAAAGATCACGCCGCGAGGTGTCAATTCTTTCGATTTTCTGCTGCAGAACGATTCGAGGGAAGAAATCACCGGCATGACGTTGTCGATGGATGGCACCGATATGGAATTCGCGTTTCTGTATCCAAACACGGTAACGCGAACCGCGCGGGTGCTCGAGCCTGAGTACTTGCCTGGGACACGGGGGGTGGTCCGCGAGGTATGGTACGATATTCCTGGACGACATGTCAGTGATTTGACGAGTAGCCATCGTTTTCCGGATTCTCCGGATACACGCAATGTGATTTCGGGTTTCGTGCGTGCGCCGGCCAACATTGCGGATGAATATGGGCAGCGTATCCATGGCTATCTGGTTCCGCCTGGTGATGGTAATTATCGTTTCTGGATTGCCAGCGATGATGGGGGAGTCATCTTTTTGAACACAGGGGGGGATAACCCTGCCGGTGCGGTTCCGATTGCCTCGGTACCGGGCTGGACCAATCGCGAGCAGTGGAACAAATACGCTTCGCAGAGATCGGGGTGGATTTCCCTTGAAGGTGGGAAGCGTTATTATCTTTCTGCTTTGCAAAAAGAACGCGGTGGCGGTGACCATCTAAGCCTCGCATGGGAGCGGGAGGACCATTTTGGCCGGCGGCTCATGCGTGGACGCGACTTCCGGCTCGATAATGACGCGGGAGACGTCTTGCTGTTTAATGATCCGAGTTCTGCGGGAGGCGAATCCGATACGATTCGTTTGGTGGAAATCGGGGATATGGTACGTGGAAATTCTATCCAGTTTCGTGCCGCTTTCACGGAAGAGGGTAATGCGGCCAACGTGCTTTGGAACAATGGCATGGCACGACAGAATGCCAAGGTTACGGTATTTGGTGCCGATGGTAGCCGTGGTGAGTTGACCCTGTCTGACACGGACTACAATGAATCCGGGCGGGAATACGTTTTCAAGAGCGAGAATCGTCCACGTACCCTGACGATCAAATCAGAAGTGGATGGTGATGGTATGTTCGTATCGAACTTCGTGGCGCGGGTACGTTCAGCGAACGCGGCACCGGAAGATGAACCGATTGAAGAATATATCCGGCCCGGCAACACGATGACGATTGCCAATTTATCCGATGGGATGAAAGTATCGATACAGGCGGATGGTTCTATATATTTGGATGAAGATGGCACCTTCTTGTATGACTCCCGGGATATCCCAGATGAGCCGGATCGGGATGATTTGCCTCGGCAGCGTCTCGTTCCTACGGGACTATCGGTGAACAACTCGCCGCAAACCGGCGATCCTACGGCCTTCACGTTTTCGATGGATGGCGACACCGAGATTATGTTGCGTTGGCGGCATGAATACGCGCTGACAGTTGACCATAACTTCGACAATACCGAGAGCGAGGAACGCACGCCGGCTGGCGAAGCTTGGGCAGGTCCTCTGGCGTCAAGAGCGGCTGGCAACCCGAGTCCCGATACGACCAAAATCCACTGGTTCCCGCGGGGCGATGAAGTCATTGCGCAGATTGATGGGCAAGTGTTGGACTTCAGTCGGCCTGGGCTGGATATTCGTTATGTGCCCACCGGATATATTTCGACTGGTAGTGCCCGTGGCGTGTATCGTGAATTTACAACGCATACCAATGATTTCACAGTGGGACAATCGCCCCCACAACGGCAGCAGGTCAATTCGTTTGCGATGAACGCGCCTGGCAGTATCGAGTATCAGTGGCAGATACAATTCGGTGTGAAGGTGAATATAGACGATCCTTCGCGTGCTGCCTTGCCGCGCGTGTTCGGGACAGCCTTGGATGGAACGCCGAATGCAGAAGTGGGCAGTTTAGAGGGAACCTTCTGGTTCAATCCCGGTGCGTCGGTGCAAGTGGCATCGGCTGCCAATGTGGCTGGTCCCACTTCGCTGGCTTTGAATGGCTGGATCAGCGGGGATGGCTTTTACTTTGGTAGTTCTGGAAGTATCGATAGTCAGAGCGGGGAATTACTCGAAGGTTTTCCCAGCACGCGTGAAGATGGTTCACTTGTGGCCGAATGGAATACGAGCTTTGTTGATCCCAATGGTCGTCTGTATCGCGGGTTAACGATTCCGTCCCTGCAGCGTCCAGCGCGCGTGCTGTGGACGTATGGCAACCAGATTTACCAGGACACGGTTACGATTGGGGAATATGTATTCCAGAACCAGGAAGATTTATTAGCCGCGACGCCTGAGCTGGCCAATGAGATTTTGCACGAACCGGATTTGATTCAGCTCATCGATGTTACGGGTGCTGTGACCGAAGTGGCGGAGTCAGAGATGGCGATCTGGGATTCGGAAGCCAAGCGGTTATATCCGCTGGTACCGGGGTCTTTCCGGGCTGCTTGGAATCGGCCGGGAGGGGCTTCTGTTCAGGTTATCGTGACGGTCGAGAAGCCTGAGCGTCCGCATTATCCGCACATTGCGCAATCGCCGCCTGTTCAATTAACGACAGACCCCAATGGTTTTTTCTTTTTCCGCCAGATTGGCTACACGGAAAACGATGCGGCGATTTCGGAGGGCAGTCTTTTCACGGCGGAACGGCCCGGTGATACCGTGCTGGTTTTCTCGGAACTGCGTCAGATCGGGCGTGGTCAGCCGCGCGAGTTTATTCGTGTGCGCATGGTGCGTACGAAGGACTGGGATGATAATCAGGCACCAGAGGCGGAGGCGATCATTGGTCAGGCTATTACCGATTCCGAATTGGATGGTGCTGGGCTGGAAACCGGGTACTTGCGTTTCGAACATGCTCGATATAATGCAGGCATCTATGATCGGTCGGCATTGGATGGGATGGTCGCACGCGATATTTATGATATGGATCTGTTGCGGTCCACGGAAGCCCAGCGGGTGGTTGTGCGGCGCGATGCCCTGCCAGGCCCGATCATTCCGGTGAATTTGCATCCGGGGGCTGCTGCGAATGAGCGAATTGTGGTGGTATGGTATTACGATCCGACCCTAACGGATGAGATTCTGTGGCCCCACCGGGCGCGGACGTATAAACCGCGTTGGCCGGTGAATGCCGCCGAGGGACTCGGGCGCATCGTGATTGCCAGTCAATTCGGTAGCGAGAGTGTCGGAGAAGATGGCGAGGATCAAATCGTAGCGCCTGCCATGTCGCTGGTTGTACCTGATGGCGAGGGTGGGGTGATTACGAATCATTACCCGGCTGTTACCACTTATGATCCTTCGCGCATTCAGCAGCCCTCCATTTACATTCAGAACAATCCAGACCTTCCTGGATACAATCCGAATGAGGAACACGCCCTGATGGCGCCTTCTCGCCGGTTTGCACAAGTATCCCCGCGCCCCGTCGCGGCCTACGCGTTGCGAGATCGTGACTTGAACCGCTACAATGCGGCTTCGATGATTGAGGCGAACCAGCCACCGAATTATACGTCGCACCCCTTTGTCCTGACAGAGTTTTTCGATACCGTTGCAGATGCGTTCCGTATGCGTGTTTATCGGGTTGTGAAGGAAGATCACGATCTGCCGGGATACGCTTTTGCCAATCAAACACTGGTAACGGTTCCGCCGGGCGCCAGGCAGGTTGCGGCCTCTTCACAGAGACTGGTGCAAGAGCCCTATGTACGTATGGAAGCCGGTGAGCCAGTCATCCCGTTTTATCCGCTTGGGGTTGTGATCGGTGCATCCCCTGCGCCGGAAACGTTTGGTATCAACATCAAGGATCAATCCACTTATTGGGAAGATCACAAGGGCACGAGCTGGGCAGTATCTGGAGGTGAAAACGCCTGGTTTACCTTTTCGATCTATTATCCGTTGTCGCCATCGTTCTGGTGGCCTACGGGCGAATCCGGGCGCGTGGTGTATAATCCGTCTAACGGGGAGCGTTTGGCCGCCGTGCCGAATGTGGGGGACAGTATTTCGTTCATGCCGGAGAATATTGCTTCGCTCCGGAACGTAACGCCCGGTTCGCCCGTGACGGCGGGTGTGCAGGAACGTGCTTTGCCCAACAAGATCCTATACAAAAGCGATTGGCCGGCTGTAGCGCCTGTCTTGAAGGCGGGCGAGACCCTGACATTTTCCGGCGGGGAATACCGGCAGGATAATCCTAATATGCAGGTACTGGATGCCAATGGGGATGTCCAAACGCTTCCGACGCCTGGATTACCGGGGGTTTTGGGGTTTGCCGTGGGCGAGGTAGTTTTCGATGCATTGAATCCGCGTGCGGAGACGGCATTATTGGAAGATAGCTGGACGGCGCGTATGGCTCAGGTTCTGGATGTACGCAGCGTTGTGCTGCCCATTGGCTCCTTTCCAACCCCGTTGCTGCCCGCCTCGGGGCGGACCCGCATTAGTGGAGGAAAGTATGTGTTCAATGATCTGCCTGCATCGCTGCAGCGGCGTTTCCGCTACGATCCACTGGCGCAAAGTTTTGATCCGGTGACCGGATTGTTAGTTAGTGGCAGGCTGGAGTTCATCGGTTTAGTGAATGATAAGGATATTGGCAGCACGACGCTGACGGCGCCTCCGCCGCAAGTATACGTGCTTGAACCGAATATCATGACTGAGGAAGAGCGCGATGCGCTCCTTTCGCTGGCTTCCGACGAGGCAGAGGAATGGGTGCAAGCGGTAGAGACCTTGTATCATCTCAGTCGAAATCCCGAGGAATTGGAGACGTCGTCGGGTCAGGTGATCACGGGGCAATACCTTGTGGGCTTGCAACAAAAGGTTGAGCGCGATCCGATTACCTTTCAGCCGCTGCTGGAGCCAATCGAGCCGGGGTCGGATGTATTGGTGCCGATCCGCGACCCCAAAGTGCCTGAGCCTGCGCGGCAGTTCGGTCCTGGCTTGGCATTGGTTCCGAACGCGGGCTTCCTGGATCCGTTCGGTGAAATTCCGAATCCTGATGGCAGCAGCACACCGTTCCCGGATGTAAGCTGGGTTACCGTTGCGGAAAACAATGATCCCAGCATGGGCGGTTCACCTGTTACGCTGCATGTCATACGTGTAGACCGGCGCGAACGTTATCGGGGTTCGATCAAAACGGTGTTATCGGATAATGTTTTCGATGAGAACATCATGATGCGGCATACGGGCGATTTTGGCGGCAATGCGGATGACTTGGTGTTTGAGTGGTGGTATCGGCCCGATGATGGAGCATTGAACGTGATGCCGCCTTACATTGTGGATCGCGATTCTGCCGGTCCTTGGTCGCTGTTCCCGGATTTGACAGGCAACCAGGGGGCGGGTCGTTTCGGTATTCTGTTGAAGGGCAATCCGAATGCGCCCGAGACCTTGCTGGCGGACTCCTGGTGGTTCCTGCGATATCGCCACAAAAATGATCTTGTGCAGGATACAGACTGGTATCAAACGCAACCGAATGGGGATGAACAAGTCAACTTCGAGTGGGCGGGAGCGGGGAATAATGATCCGTTCAATGATTTTAATCTTGATGGCTTTCCCGATTACCGTGCGCAGCTTTCCATGGGCTGGATCAAACGCGTATTGGATGCCGTGAATCCATATGAGGCGCGTATCCGGGATTTCGAGGGTGATAGCCCTGCAACGGGATCAAGCATGCTGCGTCAGCTCGGACCGCGGTTCGAGGGCCCCGTTGCATTGAATCCGGAAAAGGACGTGATCGAGAATGTAGGATTGATCGAGCTGTATGAGACGGTTCTGCAACGGGCGATGAATTTGAGCATCAATTTGTCTTCACCGGTTTCTACGCCAGCAATCGCAAATGCCTTGCAACTCGCCTCCACGCGCATTTCGGATTTCTACATGCTTCTCGGGAATGAGGCCTATACCGATGCCATGGATCCAACCATCGGTTTTGGTAGCTCCTCCGTGGAGTATGGTGCAATGTCCCCGGTGGTGCATGCATTCCAGAATCAGATGTCTTCCCTGCTCGAAGAGGAACTCGCCTTGTTGCGGGGGGTGGATAACTTTTTTGCGCGCCCGGTATACAATCGGTTGTTCTGGAACTTCACCAAGGCCGAAGGGGAAGCGGCGTATGTGATGAACTACAACATCACGGATGTGAATGAGGATGGATTCATCAACGAGGATGATGCCATGATTCTGTATCCACAGGGGCATGGCGATGCCTGGGGTCATTATCTAACCGCTGTCCGCAAGCAGTACGATTTATTGCGACATCCGTTCTTCAACTGGGTTTCGCGCTCCGAGTTCTACAATCTGATGGACATTGTGATTCCCGTGGATTTTCTGGATGAGCGCAAGTTTGCACAAGCAGCGGCCGCGCGTGCACGCACGGGGTCGGAAATTGTTACGGCGACCTACCGGGAACATTATGTCGAGGATCCAACCGCGCAGTGGCAAGGGTATACGGATGTGAACCCGGATCGAGCGTGGGGTGTGCAAGGGTGGGCGCGTCGTGCTGGACAAGGTTCGTATTTCGACTGGATTACAGCGAATGCTCTTTTGCCGTCGGAGCATCCCAATGAGACGTTGGAGGGCATCCAGCGGGTTGACCGCAAGTCCAACAGCGATATTCGCGTGGTATCGGCGCAATTGGGTCAAGTACAGCGGACGTTCGATGATTCCAATAATGGTCTCAACCCGTTGCGTTTGGCTACGGACGTGGTTCCGTTTGATATCAATCCGGAGCGTTTGGTGTCTGCCGGTACTGGTGGGGCATCTCATTTCGAGCAGATTTACGAGCGAGCCGTCAAGGCTTTGCAGAATGCAGCTGCGATTTGGGACTATGCGAATAAAGAAGAGAACCGGTTGCGCAAGGTTGCCAATTCGGAAGCGGAGTTCCGCAATACGGTTGCGCAGCAGGATCTGGCATTTCGGAACCGGTTGATCAAAATCTTTGGTCGTCCATATGATGGTACCGTTGGGCCCGGGCGTTTGTATCCGGCTGGATATAGCGGGCCGGATCTCGCGTTGTATATGTACGTTCCGGTGCGGGAACTCAATTCTGATGTCATTCCAGGTCCGACCCAGGATTTCATCGGATTTGATGAAGATGGCAATGTGAACGCAGGGGACTTTTATGATGCGTTCCGGGGTACCGGTAGCAACCAGCGTGACATCGGTAAGATTGGTGAAAGTACGCGGCGTGTTTTTGCCTCGAGTTTCGCGCCCGATTCGACGGGTACCACTGCGGTTCTGGCGAGGGATGAATATTATGACGTGAGTTATCTGGATTTGAGTGATCCCAAGATACCCCTGGAGGGTTTGGCGCAGATTATGCCGGTGATGGCTTCTGGTTATGCGTTTCAGGCTCCGCAGGCATGGGGCTCGCGTCCTGCGGTTGGGGAGCTTCAGTTGTTGATTAATCGCATGGTGCAGCAAGAGGCCCAAATTGCGTTGGCCATTGATAAGTGGGATGGGGAGGCTGACGATTTGGTGCGCGCATTGCGCGTTGCGAATGCGAAGCTGTATACGGGGTTTAATGTGATGCTGGCAAACGAGATTTTTGACCGGCTGAAATATGTTTTGCAGAACACGATGAAAACCATCCGTACCGCTTATGATTTGGCAGAAGCGGTTGGGGATCAAGTGTCGACGTCGTTTGAGGCGGCATCGGACAGTATTCCGGTCGTGTTGCCAACGGGGGGCTTGGCTGTATCGCCGGGCGATGCTTTATCGGCGGCGCGTGGTGCAACCGGTGTCGCCAAGGTTTCTGTCACCTCCGGTATTAAGTCGGGTGCTATAGCGTTAAAGGTGACAGAGCTACTTGCAGAGATTGCATTGGATGTTGCTGAGACGGAAAAGAATCTTGCGGTTTCGCGTTTGGAACGCCGTCAATCCGAGCGCGAGTTGTTGAACGATCTAGAGGGCAAGATTGGCGATGAGCTGACGGCTCGGATCGAGATCTTTCGGCAGATAGAGGCCTTGCGGGTATTGTCGGATCAATACCGATCCATGGTGGCCGAAGGAGCTCGCATTGTGGATGAACGTGCTGCGTTCAACAAGCGTGCGGCTGCAGCCACCCAGATGAACCGGTATCAGGACATGACATTCCGTGTTTCACGAAATCATGCGTTGGAGAATTACCATGCGGCATTCGAGCTAGCCACACGATATGCTTATATGGCAGCGAAGGCGTATGATTATGAAACGAACTTAGATGCAAATGATGCAGGTTCGCCGCGCGATATGTTTGAAGAGATTGTCCGTGCGCGCACCATCGGGTTGATGAGCGGAGGTCAGCCCCAACTGGGACAAGGCGGCCTAGCAGATATTCTGGCGCGGTTGCGCATGAATTATGATGTCCTAAAGGGACAACTCGGGTTTAATAACCCGCAGACCGAGACCGGCAAATTATCCTTGCGTACCGAGCTTTTCCGTATTCTACCGACGGGTAATACACAACCTGTTGACGACGATGCGTTCCCGGGCGGAGGCGAAAATGCGGATGCCTTATGGCGCCAGACTTTACAGGATGCACGTGTTGAGAATCTGTGGGATGTTCCGGAATATCGGTATTTTGCAAAACCGTTTGCGTCTGATCTGGATGCCGATGGTAACGCCGCGGTGGAGCCGGGCATCGTGCTGCGCTTCGGAACGAGCATCTTGCCTGGTAAGAACGTGTTTGGGCAACCGCTCAGTGGTGGGGATCATTCCTACGATCCTTCGGTTTTTGCAACCAAAATTCGATCGGTCGGGGTATGGTTCTCGAATTATTTGACGGATGATGTGCTGAATCATCTTCCGCAGGCGCCGCGCGTCTATTTGATTCCAGTGGGTTCAGATGTGATGTCGATCGCGAACAGCCCGACCCCGGATCGCGTGCGATTCTGGAATATTGTAGATCAGGCAATACCGATTCCTTTTCCCGCTCAAAGTGCCAGTATTGACCAGAGTGGTTTTATTCCGTTACTGGACACCCTGAATGGCCGGATGGGGAATCCACGGCGTTTCTCGAGCTTCCGTGCCTATCACGATTCAGGCAATACCTTGAATACGGGAGAAATGGTATTCGACAGCCGTTTGGTGGGACGTTCTGTTTGGAACACGGAGTGGCTGTTGATCATTCCCGGTCTCACATTCAATAGTGATCCGGATGTGGGCCTTGACCGATTCATCGATCAGGTCAGGGATATCCGGCTTGTTTTCCAAACGTACGGACATCCGGGTAACTAAGGCCGGGGAGGTTTGAAATGATGTATAGTGGCAATACAGCGAGCATGAAACGATACGGATGGCAAGGTGCCGTAGGATTATGGGGTATCTTGCTATTTTGTGGTGCCTTACAGACGCAAGCTGGTTTTTCGGAACCGCATACCGTTTTTTACGGGAAAGTACTGGGGACGCGTGCAGCACAGGAATTTCTGATCACGGAAGGCACATTGGATTGGAAGATCCAGCGTTCTGATGGGTCGGAATTGCAATTACAAACGACGCTGTATGCGTTTGGTGAAAATCAATTCTCGTATCGGTTGGATGTACCACACGCGGCTTTTGCGTTGGGATTGGCAACATCGGCTAATCACATACCGTTGCCCCCTGTGCCGATTTCCCATGTACACAACGAGGTGCGTGTGGATGGACAACGTGCGGTACTATTGGGGCCTTCTGGCTCCTCGTTCACGCTCGGTCAGTTGCAACGCACAGCAACGTTTCGTCTGGATCTGGCGTTGGATCGTGAGCCTGTCGACTCGGATGGTGATGGGATTCCCGATTGGTGGGAAGACTTGTATGGTCTGGATAAGCAGGATGGCAGTGATGTCCACGCGGATCTAAGCGGTGACGGTTTGACCGTGCTAGAGGCATACCGTCTTGGGCTGGATCCGCATCGGGATGCTCGGATACCGGCTCTGTTGACAGATGAGGTTGTTGTGTACCCATCGGGAACCACAGCCCTTTTTCTGCATACAGTGGATATTGATAGCGAACCTGAGGATATCGTCTATACGATTGCGGGTCTTGAACTTGCAGGCACACTTACACTACGGCATGCCTCTGATCAAGCAGGACAAACAGATCGCTTGTTGCAAATAGGTGACATGTTCACACAGGCCGATGTGCTGCGCGGTCGTGTGGTGTACAATCATGATGATACGGACAATAATCCCGGTCGTTTCCAGGTAGAGGTCCGAGATGAAAATCCGGATCATCCCGCCGAAACGGGCACCATCAGACTCTTGGCGTTCCGGCCTCCGGTTTCGCCGCCACCCATTTTGCCAGCATTGGAGGCATTGCGTGTAGCCAATGATGGTCTGGCTGCCGATGGCTGGATTGTGTTTGATGCGTCTGTCATTCGCCAGGATGCCTTGATCTCCACCCCGAGTGGCGGATTGGATGGAGAGGCCCTCGCGGACTATGTTTCGGCATATGGTGAAGACGAGCCTTATGTACTGCTGGGCGGTGGAGAAGATGTGGTTTTGCAGGGTGGTGCAAGCCATGATGTCCTAGTGGCAACGGCACCAGGTGTAACATTACGCGGTGGCCCAGGCGCAGATCGCTTTGTGATTGATGCTCTCGATAGCGGACACATTACGATTGCCGATTTTACGCCTACCGAGGGAGATGTGATTGACCTTTCGGCGGTGCCTGCTCCTGTGGGTGCTTTCGCGCATGAGTATGTGCAGATTCATGAAACATCTTATGGTGTCGCGTTGCAACTTTCCTTGGCTGGAGATGGTGAGAATTTTACGAATGTAACCGTTTCGATACCGGGAATGGAAATAGTCGATGCCGATCTGCACGATCTGGTTGCTGCCGGTGCACTGGACCTTGGTAACTTGCGGCTGAAACCCGTTTTGTCGGTGATTGCAAGCATTCCGAATGCCTCACGTAGTGGGCCTGAGCCGGGCCAGTTCACGATTGAGAGAAAAGGCTTTGCAGGACAGAGTTTGACCGCCCAGCTTGCTTTTTCGGGGACCGCCGTGAATGGTGTCGATTACGAGTCGCTCGCAACAACGGTTACGTTCCCAGCGGGTGTGACGGAGCGCGACATTACGTTGACGCCTTATGCAACCGATTATCAGGGGCCGGCGCGCATTGCACAGCTCAGCTTGTTGCCTGGGCAGGGCTACGAAGTTGGCGCGAATGCCAGCGCCAATATAAGTATTGCGAATCTAACGCCGACAATCGAGGTAGATGTGCTGGATGCGACGGCCATCATGCGTGATGGTACACCGGCCGTCATCCGTTTACGCCGTCGCTATGTAACGTCCGGAGAGACGGTGGTTCGACTGGCAGTGAGCGGGACGGCTGAGGCTGGTGTCGATTATATCGCGTTGCCGAGTTTGGTTACCTTTGCCAATGGACAGAGCACAACATTGTTGGATGTAGCCCCGTTGTTGGTTGATGCGGGGCATGGCGGCAGCAAGACCGTGTCCGTATCGATCGTGGCTGATGCCGATTATCAGATTCGGTCTGGCTCCGAGTCTGCGACGGTCCAGGTGGATCAAACCGGCGTGCCGTTTGTGCGCGTAGAGCCTGGCAATCGTGCGTATAGTGCAGCTTCGGTATCTAGTGAATCGGTCGTGGTTGACGCAAACGTTGCCTGGCAGGCGGTTGCGGATGCGAGTTGGATTACGCTGGATGATGGTGCCAGTGGCACGGGCAGCGGTACGCTTAGCTATAGCCTTGCTGCCAATCCGGCGGGGGCATCTCGTACGGGCACGGTAACGATTACGGCAGGCTCTCTTTCCAGCACCCTCACCCTGACGCAAGGGGCTGCTACTTTGGTGCCGGCAGATGGCATCAGCTTGGAAACGCGGCGTCCGCTCTTCTCTTGGCCAGCGGTTGAAGGTGCCACTTGGTACCAGTTGTGGATCCAGCGGGATGGAGTCACCTATGCCATGCCATGGGTGGAAGCAAGCACGCAGTGGTTACCGGGAAGTGATTTGCCCTCCGGAACGTATGTCTGGTGGGTGCGTGGTTGGTCTGCCAATACGGGTATGGGGGCTTGGTCATCAGCGGCCTCTTTCGTGATGCCGGTACAGCTTCCGGGTGCAGTCACTGTCATCGAGCCGATCGGCTTGCAAAGCGGCTGGGATATAACCTTCCGTTGGGATCAATCCGACGGCCGCGCAACTTGGTATAAGCTGTGGGTCAGCAATCCGCAGGGAGGCGTCTGGCTGGACCAGTGGGTACAGGCGACAGCTGATGCAGAAGCCCGTGTGACGCGGCAAAATCATCCGGGGGGTGCGTCGAGCTGGTGGGTGCGTGGTTGGAACGCTGATGGTTTTGGTCCTTGGACAGGACCGATCGAGTTTGAGACGCCCGATCCATCACCTACGCCTCCCGTGCTATTAACGCCGGAAATTGTGGACACTGCTGCGATTACGCTTGCCTACGAAGCATCACAGGTAGACTGGTATCGTGTATATGTCCTACGCAATGGATCCGTGGTACTCGATACTTGGACGGCCTCGCAGATGTTGGATGCCGGTGCATTATCATCCGGGCAGTATACCTGGTGGGTTGGTGCCTGGAATGGTCGCACAGGCACAACCGTATGGTCCGAGCGCGGTGCATTCATCATTCCATGAACGGATGTGTATGGCCTATCAGTCAGCAATAGGAAAACAAGAAAATAGGGTGAATCGATTGAGTTTGAAACGGAAGTGGTTAGATGGTTTGGGTCTTGCATGTACGGTGGCTTGCCTCGTCTTGGTATTGGCTGGTTGCGGACGGCGTCGTGAAGAGCCCATTCCAGAAGTCGCCTTAGCGCATGTGGGGGATGTGGCCATCACGGAAGAGCATGTTGCTTTCGAGGTGCAGCGACGTAAGGAAGCAGGACGCCCCATCGGAACGTCTTCGGAGATCGTAGCCGATCTGGTGGAGCGGGAAGCCATGCTACAACGGGCGCGCACATCAGAGACCCTTGCCGATCCAGCCGTACAGCGCGAGCTTGAAAACCAGATGTTGGTGAAATGGCTCGATCAGGAGCTACATCGGCGCCGGGATGCCGTTTCGGTCTCGGATGAGGAGTTGGAAGCGTATTATTCCGAGAATCAGGATTCTTTCCGTACGCCGGCGTTATGGCGGGTTGCGATATTGTATCGCCGAACCACATCACAGGATCCGGAGGAAACACAGGCATCGGTCGCTGCGGCTTTGTCGGATGCCCGTGCTCGATTTCTGGATGATCCGGGGCATGCGACGCGAGATGGGCGTTTACAAGGGTTTGGCGTGATTGCGGCCGAGCATTCGGAGCATACGGTTAGCCGCTATCGCGGTGGTGATCTGGGCTGGTTGGAATCAGGGCAACTGGAACATCGTTTGCCGTCTGAAGCGCGCGAGGCGCTCCGATCTTTGGAGGTGGGGGATGTCAGCGATGTCCTTGCATCAGGTGATGGATTATATGTCGTTATGAAAACGGGATTTCGCGAAGCGCGCGTACAACCTTTTCAGGAGGTTGCATCGGGATTGCGTCGGCGTGTGATCCGGGAGCGCCAGGAGGCAATCGAAACGGAGTTTCGCCAGCAATTGTTGGAGCAGGCAAACGTGACAGTACATGCAGAACGCGTATCCCAATTGGACGTGCCGCAGGGTGCCAGTTCCGGGCGTTCTGCATCAGAGCCTAGAGATGCAGCGCAACTACCGGCACTGGGAGGCGATCGCTTGTGACTTATGTAACCGTGAAAGAAGGACAGTCCTTATGAAAACATATAATGCGCCGGGACGTGCTGGGCCAAGATGGCGTCGCACAATCAAGTGGGGAACCATGACTGCCTTGCTGTTGGCATTTCAGGTATCGGTTCATGCGACATTGATCCCGCAGTTCACGTTGCCGACAGATAATACAGATCCAGGGGAAACGTGGAACGGAGACTTTGCGTTTGATTTTTCCGGTCAGTACGATGAGGTGACGGCGGATATTCTGCGCGGAGCACATATTGTGCCGGCAACGAATGTTGTGATCACGCCGTTTGCGGGAGGGGTGAATCTCGAATTGGTTCCGCTAGCTGGATCTCCCGGCGGAACGGTGCGGGTTGATCTTTTGGCTACCAACACTACGAACGGTGCATCAACGTTCTACCTCTTCGATGTGCTCTTTGTCCCGGAACCGACGACGCCGGTCGAATTAGCGTTGGAATTTGATAGCCCTGCTGCGACCACAACGCCTGGATCTCCCTTTACGGGCAACATTTCTTTTGTTCCCAGTGATCCGTCTGTTTATTTTTCCGTGTCCGACATATCGGACACAAGTGTGGTTCCGTATGATAACGTTACATTTGCCCCTGTGGCATCTAACGAAGTAGCGGTAACGCTGCAACCCTTGACCAATCAGTCTGGGTCGGTTTCTTTCGAGATCACAGGAGATGATACGTTTACGACCAATACGGTTTCATTCTCAGTCCTGTTCAAGACGTATCCTCCGGTGATCGAGCCGATTTCCAATGTTACGATTGAAGAGGATACGGATACGACTGTTGAGGTCGAGATTTCTGATGTAGACACCCCGATCTCGGATGTGACACTTAGCGTGGATATGCTACCGCCAGAGGATGGCAGTTTGTTTTACAATGAAGACTTGTTCACGGGGTGGTATGGCGCTGGCGAGCTTTCCGTATCTGGGACCGGTACTACGCGCACGGTAACCATCGAGCCGGGTGCGCATATGAATGGTGCCGCCACCATTCGGGTGATTGCCGAAGACGATGATAATAATTTTGCCACGAACACGTTTCAATTGGTCGTGAACCCAGTGCCGGATCCACCTGAAATATTGGGGGTGGAGGATCTTGAATTCGGGGACAATGTGGGACTCACAAATGTTTTTGCGGACGTAACGATCCGGGATGTGGATCACAATATGCCGCCGGGAGGCGTAACGTTGGCACTGACCGTGGAATTGGATAATGATCAGCATGCCCGCTTTGCGGATGGCGGCATAACTTTCTCGACGAGTGGTACCCCTGACGAAGTAACGGCAGCGATTCGGGGGCTGCAGCTTGATCCGATTCGTTACCGTGGCCTCCCTGAGGAGGTAAATCGGGCCATTGCTGAAATCAACGTTGTTGATTTGGACTCTAATCTGGATGACACGCAAACGATGGATCTGGACATCGAAGTGATCAACACGCCCCCCGATTTCGATATTATCATTGATCCGTCTTCCATAACGGAGGGATTGCCTCCTGTACAACCATTTTTCTTGCCCTTCATCTTCGATCCTGATTTTGGGGATGATACGTTCGAGCTGAATATAGCATTAGCCGATCCGGCACAGGCTCCGCTGCTTACGATTGGACCGACGACGAACTTTGTCGACAATTATTCCGGTCTCGCTGCGGATATTCGGAATGTAACGGTGACTGCGTCCCTTACGGGTATGACAAATGAATCTATCAACGTTCCGATCGTTTTTTCGATGACAGATGGGTATGATGGGACAACGCATTTGACCAACACGATTGTGGTTCTCCAGGCACAAAATCCCCCACAGATTTCAGGGATTCCAACCGAACCCTTGCTCAAAACAGATGCAGATCCGCCCTTTGTTGCCTTTCCAAGCGTGCATGTGACCGATCCGGATGCCGGCGGGCAGCAGAATGTTCGTGCTGTTATCACCCAGAGTAATTCCCATTTGGGTGATTTCATCGGGCTGGATGCCGTTGAGGGATACCAAACACCCGCGAGTTTGACAGCGCGACTGCGAGAGATTACATATGTGTTAAATCCATTCCATTTGCCTGTAGGGGCGGTGGAAGATACGGTTTTTACTATCGAGGTGATTGATGCCACAGGTCTTTCGGCGCGTAATAGCAACCGTCGCATTCGCGTGACGAGTGTCAATAGTCCTCCGCAAATCACTTTTCTTCCGCCTTTTGATGATCAACCGGTGCTGATCCCCCCCGTTGACCCCATTCTGCCTTTTTCGCATACCGTCGTGTCTAATGATGATACAAATGCCGTGCGCTTTACGATATCGATCGATGACCCCGGAAAAGGTGAACTCAGCGAGCTGGGTGGCTTTGAGGAGATCGATGCCGGGGTATACCGCTTCGAGGGGAGTATCGAGGATATTCAAGGCTATCTCACGAATCTGGTTTATACAGTGAACCCGGAGTATCTGTTTCCACCCGATGATCCCGGAGGAACGACGTTCACGCTGCAGGCGCGTGATTTTGCCTTGCTGACCACGACACGGACGCTACAGGTTGTTATTCAGGATGAGCCCCGCAATCACCTTGTGACACGTCTTTTGAATGACGGACATCCCGGCTCGTTGAATTACGCATTGGAGCATGCAGGTAACAATGATGTCATAACGTTTGCGTTGCCGGAGTATCCAGCAACGATCCGGATGCCGGGTGCGGATGCAACGCTGTTGAACCGCAATGTAACGATCAAGGGTCCCGGGGCTGATTTGCTCACGATTAGCGGGGATGGTACCGGTGATGGTGTTCCCAATCGGCAGATTTTCCGCATTGCAGCCTTTGTGACGATTGAAGGTTTGACCTTGTCGCATGGCACGGCTGGTTTCGGTGGTGCGATTGTGGTGCAGCCAACCGGTACGCTGTTTTTGCGCGATAGTGCGATCGTAGACTCTATTGCTTCGCAATATGGAGGTGCTATCGATGTGGATGGGGGCGCGTTACGGATCGAGGGTGGTTTGATTGCTCGGAATCGTCTTTCCGAGGATACGGGCCAGAGTGGTGCCGGTATTTCGCTCTATACGGATAAGGATGTCGTGATTCGGAATACAACGTTTGGTAAAAACCAGCAGCCAAATGAAACTGGTGCAGGCGGTGGGGCCTTGGTTGCGCAGAACCGTACCTCCGCAACCCCGGTGCGTGTGCGCTTGGACCATACCACCTTTGCCGAGAACCTCGATGCTACAGGGACCGCTAGCGCAGTGCTCGCTTTGAATTTCGGCACTAGGATTTATCCTCAAAATTCGATATTCGGGGATGCTTCCTCGCGCAATTTGCAGGTGCAGGGGACGGCCGAATTTCGTTCGCAGGGAGGCAATATTGCCGATGACAAAGCAAGAACGGTGTTGACACAGCAGGGCCAGAGTGAGCAAGTCGTCCTGCTGGATCATGTCGATGACCGGGTGCTGCTCAATCCGCAGCTCGATCATTTCAAGGCTTTTGGGCATCCCACACCGCATTATCCGCTGTTACCGGACAGTCCTGCGATCGGAACATCGAGTGCTTCTACAATCGTGCGTGATCAGATCGGCGTGATACGCAAAGCTGCTTCGGATGTTGGTGCCATCGAGTATGGCACACAAGGGCGCGTGATCATTAATGAAATTCTTTTTGATGATGCGGCCGGTGTGAATTATGTGGAAATTGCCATTCCGCGGGATTCGTCTCCTGTCGATCTGCGTCCCTTCTCGCTGTATCTGGATGGGCAACCTGTGCATGCTTTCGAAGACAGCGAGATTATCGGCACGAATAGTGTGTTTACAACCGTTGGGGCCGCCGTCGATACGTCGGCATTCCCTCCGGGCAGCGGGATCGTTGTTGCCTTTACCGATACGCCTGTGGGTTTGACATCTTCGATGAATACGACCCCTGTTGTGGGAACTTCAATCGCCACCGCACCAGCCGGATTGCCAATACGTGGTTCGCTCTCTGTCGGGCGCGGATCGCCCACCCGCAGCATTGCGCAGCACGATTATCTGGGAGCCTATCTGGACCCAGCCACGGGTACCAATGTGCTGTTGATGACCGAGAATGCGATTACGCTGGCGCCGGAATTCCGGGGCTATGCTTTGATTCCGCATGGTTACGCGGGGGTCGGGCCCTTTGATGGCGCTGACATGACGCAAGATCCTTCCGATAATCCCAGTTCGCCTGGCAGCGACGTAGGTCAGACACCATTCGGGCAGGATAATGCTGCACCCTTTGCACGCGATGATGTCTTTACCGTAGGGGAGGATGATCTGGCGGAACTAGATGTGCTTGCGAATGACTTTGATGCCGATGGCAATGACCGGTTGGTTATCGTGGATGTCAGCACCACCTCCACGCCGATCGGCTCCACGACGAATGCGACAACAACGTCGGCATTGGGTGCGCAGGTACAAGTAGTTCCTGGAGATAGTCCCTTGCGGGGTTCGACCATACTGTATGACCCACGGGAGGCCATGCTGATTCAACAACTGCCCGCAGGTGTTGAGATTATTGATTCCTTTTATTATGAGATCGTGGATATCGGTTCGGCACCCGTTGAAGCGTACGCTTCCGGTGGGGTCGGGGTTACGATTGTGACCTCCGCAAGTCACAGGTTGGAGGATGGCGACGAGATCACGATCAGTGGTGCGGCCCATTCTCCCTATAACAGCACGCACGTCGTGACGGTAGTTGATGATAATGCTTTCTCTATCCCTGTCGCGTTCATCCCCAGTGATCCACGCGGCATTTGGGAAACGGTAGAGCCGCGGCCTCCGAATGCCCGTAGCCAGGCGCAGGTAACCGTGCGAATCATCGGCGCGAACGATCCGCCGGTAGCGGTATTGGATGTCATTACGAATGTGACCGAGCGTTCCACCGTTCGCATCATGACTCGTCCCGAACGGGCCGGTGATGACACGCTCACATTCTCTACGGATCCGGACCCTGCCCCCACGATGCTTGATCAGGATCTGTTGCGTAATGATTTCGATGTGGATACGGATGATAGCTGGGAAACCTTGCGGGTGTATGGCGTGCTGGGGCATGTGAATCCGATTTTGGGTTACCAGGGCACCGCAGGTAATAAACCGGTTGTGGTCGAAGCCCCTGATCATGGTTTGAGTGATGGCACGGAGGTGCTAATTGCCAACTATGGGGGACACCCCAGCTACATGGGGAGACACGCCATTACGGTTATGGATGCAGACCATTTCAGCATTCCCGTATTTTATGTGGACAATCATCCACAGAAAGGCATCTGGGTCATTCTGGATGATAGCAACCGGTTTGAGACCATGACGGACGTCGGGGCACATGTGACGCTCGTTTTGCGTGCTGATGTAACGTTGGATCACGTGATCTACGACGCGAATGCATCTGCATTCTTGCGTACGCTTTCCGAGGGGCAGCTTTACACGAATCGTTTCTGGTATGCGATTGAAGACAGTCATGGCGCAATTGGTATCGGACCTGTGGATGTGATTGTCGAGGGTGTTAACGACCCGCCGGTCGCGCATCCTGACCCCGATTCGCTCGGCAAGCTTGATCCTATTGTGAGTGAGACCAATACCTTGGAAACAGTCCTTGCAACCGGTTTGGACCTCATGTATACCCTGCCGCCTGATTCCGGGGAGGCCGGACGCACGAACCTGTATGTGCTCGATGTAAGCGGCGTGTTGCCGGGCACGATTGTGCTTGCAGACTTCTTCGTAACGGATGAAAGGACGCCACTGGATATTGCGACCAGCGACTTGCTCAAAAACGTTGAGGATATCGATGCACAAGATGTCGTCGAAGTCATTGATGTCACTCCGCAAAGCCGCGAAGCTGCAAATGTCTCGTTAGGGGCTGGCATGATTACGTATGATCCGGGCGTATCTTCGAACTTGCAGGCGTTGGCACGTGAGGAAATGCTGATCGATACGTTTGAAATTACCGTGTCAGATGGTATGACCGACGGTAGCGCGACTTCGGTGGTTGCGGTTCTCGTGGTAGGCCTGAATGATCCGCCCATCGCGAACCCGATCAGCTTTTTGCTGCATCATCCGGATGATTATACAACCAACGAGGATGCCGTGTGGTCCCTTGATATTGCGACCTTGATGGATCGGGGTCATGCCGTGGAATTTGATATCAATGGCGTGGTGCCAGATGACCGTTTGCGACTGATTCCGGCAGATGATGTCCCCAATCCGGGGGAAGCTGCCATCATGATCAGTTCCACGCAGATCGTGCATGATGCAACGGTATCGGACCTACTGAATCAGTTGGCCGACTGGCAGACGTTTACGAACACCTTTGCCTACGCCATTCGGGATAATAACTTCCTGTTTGCCGTGGATGATTTGTTTTATGTGCCGGCAGGAACGCAAAACCGTGAGCTGGATGTACTGGCGAACGATCGGGACTTCACGGATGCCGAAGGTGTCTTGACCATTGTGGATGCAGGGCCCGCCTTGGAAGGTGGCACGGTTGAGATTGGCGAGGATGGCAAGTATCTTTTGTATAGTGCGCCGGATGGTTTTGTCGGCGATGATTACTTCCGCTACATCATTGAAAATGACAAAGGGGATCGTAATGCCGGGCTTGTGCAGGTGCGTAGTGTAGTGCCTGCGCGCAATGGGCTCTTGTGGGCTGCCGATAACCATTTTGCCGCTGCTGCAGGTGAAACCGTTGTCTTGCCGGTTACCGCAAATGACGGTGTGATTCCACAAGCGGGCCAAGACATTGAGATCACACAGTTACTGAGCTCCAACATGATGGGGCAACCGGTTTTGACGAATAATACATTTGTCTTCACGGCGGGTACGGGTGGTCCCCTGGTGTTCGACTATGAAATCAGCGGTGGTGGGACGGCCCGTGCGCGTGCCCGTGTACGCGTGGATGTGATCGAACGGCGCGGCACCTTGCCTGTGCAGGATGATGCCTTTCGTGTGCGGCCGGGCACGGTCGATAATGAGCTGGATGTACTGGCAAATGATGCGTTATTAACGGCGCCGGACGACAACTTGCGGATTTTGGAAATCGTGCCACCGGGAGCAACACACGGTACGCTGAACATCCATGACGATGGCGACCGCTTGTTATACACACCGGACCCGCGTTTTATCGGCACGGAGCAATTCCAGTATGTCGCGACGGACCAGATCGGCGGAACGGGGACAGCTACCGTGCATGTGACCGTCGGACAGATTGAGCCGTTATTGAATTACTTTACGTTGCGGGCGGCAGAGACGAATGCAGTGACGCTTGATGTGCTTTCGAATAATCACATTATGCCGGAAGCCGTACCGGATACATTGACCATTACCAACGTGTCTCCGGCCAGCGCCGCTATTGGAACCTTGACTGTATCGGGCGATGACCGGCTCGTCTTTACGGCATCGGGTGTGGTTGGGAATCAGGAGTTTACCTATACCATCCAGGATGCTTCTACGCCACCGCGGACAGCTACGGGGCGCGTCGTCATCGAGTCTGTAGAAAATGGTACGTATGCCAATCCAAATGTCTTCAGTGTGCGGGGCGGGGGTAGTGACTACGAGTTTGATGTTCTTGCGAACGATATATCCTACCCAAGCGATGGACGTACCTATTCCATCCTGAGTCTAGGGACTGGAGCTGCTGGGCCGGATCAAGGTGGGTCAGTGACGATTGTGGATGGTAAGTTGGTGTATACCCCGGCTGAAGGATTTTTCGGTACGGAGCGTTTCAAGTACACGATGTCGGACACCGTCAGTACCGATACCGCCGAAGTCGTCGTACATGTGCGTCGCGGCAATTTTTCGGCTAATGACAATACGTATGCCGTCTATTACGAATTGGATGAAAGCGGCGAGCAGCCGCGTAGTTTTGCGCTGCCGGTGACGCTAAATGATCGCATTCAGCCTGCGTTCGGGCAGACTTTCAGTATTCACGCCATCGGGGTGGGGGCAAAAGCGCCCGACATGGGGGGCAGTGTATCGATTGCAGCAGATGGCCAGACGCTCGAATATCGTCCGGGAACCGTTCCTACACCGGCATATACCGAAACGTTCTGGTACGAGCTGGTGGACTCGCATGGACGGTTTGCCGAGGGCCGCGTACGGGTGCATGTACGAAATCGGAGCGATGCGCTAGTCGCGCTTACCCAGAATGGGCACTTTACCGTGTCCCGGAATTCCACCAACAATGTTCTGCCCGTGCTGGCGAATGATTTTGTATTGCCGGGCACGGCTGCGACCTGGGAGGTGACGAGTGTCGGGCCATCCGTGTATGCTGGCACAACGGAAGTACAAGGGCAGATGGTACACTATACACCGCGTCCCGGTTTTACCGGACGCGACTCGTTTACCTATCATGTGTCCGACGGGTTGGGTGGAACCGGTAGCGCAACTGTTTATGTGCAGGTCGGCGGTTTGCCTGTGCTGGAAAACCTGTTTACGGTGTTATCCGATGCGGACACCGAAGAGCTGGATGTGCTTTCCAATGATCTGTTGTTAGACGCCTATGCCGGGGTTTATACGCTGGATAGCGTATTCGGCGCTTCGCATGGAGGCACCGTTGCGCTGAGCACGAATCAGACCATTCTTTACACGCCGGATCACGGGTTCCCCGGGCCTTTCCCGTATCGCGAAACCTTCCATTACCGTGTGCCGTACGAATCAGGACAGATGGTTACGGGTTCGGTTTCGGTAATCGTGCATGAGGCCGGAAGTGACCGCAGCGAGAGTACCATCACGTTGCTAGTGGAGGGCCGTAATGATCCGCCCTGGATCGAGAATGACGCGATCAATCTGTCGATAACAGACAAACAGACGGCATTGCCGTTTACCGAGGTTTCGATCTTCGAGGTTGATCAGCAGCATCAGGAACCACTAGAGGTTACAGTGGCGATGGATGATACTGATAAGGGCATTCTGCAGAATCTGGGTGATTTTGTTCTACAAGGCGATGGCAGTTATGTTCTCACAAATGCCACGGCAGCAGAGGCGACCGCGCACATCCGCGATTTAGTGTTCGAGCCGACGGAAAACCGCATTACCGTGCCGACCACGGAAGTGACGTCTTTCACGATCTCGGTAACGGATTTGAAATCAGCTCCGGTGATCAATACCAATTCGTACGTAGCGGTAACGGCCGTAAACGATCCTCCGGTTATCTCGGGTACACGCCAAGGGCAGGAATACTATTATCGCTTGCCGATCCAGCCATTCAGCGCGGTAACCGTGACCGAGGTTGATGATCTGGGACTTCAGCCCCTGACGGTGACCGTGACGGCACTAGAGCCAACGCATGGGCAGTTGGGGAATCTGGGCTCCTTTGTGCCGCTCGGCAACGGTGTATTCCGCGCCGAGAATATCACTGCAGATGATGTGACGGCGGAATTGCGTGCGTTGGTCTTCACCGTGAATGGAGCGTTGGTCCCATTTGGTGGCGAGCTATCCACGCGCTTCCAGTTGGTCGTGGATGACGGTTTTGCAACGCCGGTAGGAGCGCCTAATACGGAAGTGATTGCGCAGCATCCGTTTGAATCCATGGTGCGTCCGGCTGATGCGGATGAGCGTGGATCTTTTGGGTTGGCTGGTGATGTCTTGGATACATATGCGATTATCGGCGCCCCGAATGCTTCGGTTGCGGGTAATGCGAGTGGACTGGCCGTGCTCTATGAACGGCAGTCCGGGCCAACGGGTACTTGGGTTGAAGTGCAACAGATGTTGCCAACCACAGTGGCAGCCGGTCATCGGTTTGGTCGTTCGGTGTCGATGCATGGAGAACGCGCCGCAATCGGGGCTGTGCAACCTGCGGATCGTGGGGCTGTGTATATCTTCGAGCAACATCATGGAGGTACCAATAACTGGGGCGAAGTACAGCGGATTACGCCGACGAATGTTCTGGTGGGAAGCAGATTCGGGTATGCTACGGCCTTGCATGGCGACCTGCTAGCAGTGGGGGCTCCCGATGATGATTTTGACAATAACGGTGTGATCGCCGGCGGGGTATTCCTGTTTGGGCGCAATGTGGATGGGCCCGATGCATGGGGCGAGATTATGCGTTGGGGCCCCGGAGGAACCAATGGGACGCGCAATATTGACGCTGGTTGGAGCGTTGCGTTGTCCGACGACACGCTCGTTGTCGGTGCACCGCGCTACAATGTGGATGTAGAGTTGGTCCGGGAGGGCGCTGTGTTCGTCTTTCATCGAGATGCGGATGGCCCTGATAGCTGGGGACACATCCAGACAATCGTGGCAGAGAATCTGGCGGACTCGCGCGAATTCGGGTGGGATGTTGCGTTGCAAGAGGATCTGCTCATCATTGGCGCTCCGGCGACCGGATCCGGGCGTGTCATGCTGTACGAACGTCCCAATGGCACGAATACCTTCCAGTTCATAGAGGAACTGAATGGCAGTTTGGATGATGGACTACGTTTCGGTCATAGTGTTGCCCTAGATCAACGTCGGATGTTAATCGGTTCACCCCATAATAGCGGTGGGCAAAACATTGGGGCCGCCTATGTCTATGAGCGTCCGGACCCTGATAGTTCCTCTTGGACCATGCTGGAAACATTGCGTCGTCCGAGCGGAAGTCCTGCTGGCCTGTTCGGCACGGTTGCAGCCCTCGGCGGCGGATCCGGATTGGTAGGGGCACCGGCTGATCTTGATTTGCTGGCCAATCAGGGATACGCGTTCCTGTATCGATTCGATTATAATACGACGCCTGAATTGACATCGTCGCTATCGATAGATCCCGTTTTCCGTAGCCATAGCAGTGGTGTTTCGAGCGGGAACAATATTGCGGTATCGGCCAATATCGCGTGGTCGGCTGTATCCAAGGCATCCTGGATCACGATTACGAGCGGGACGAATGGTGTCAACGATGGCACGGTTGTTTATGATGTGGACGCAAATGCGTCACCGGAAGGCCGCAGCGGCACGATTACGGTTTCGGGGAATGGCATTACGCGTACCTTTACGATCAATCAGGCCAGTACGACTGGCGCGCTAACGATCACGCCCGCAAGTCGGAATCATAATGCATCGAGCGTGACGGGACAGACCGTAACGGTAGCAGGTAATGTGAATTGGGCTGCCACGGCAAGCTCCGGCTGGATTGAGATCACGGACGGTGCTTCTGGCAGTGGTGATGGGATGCTGGAATACGCACTGCAAGAAAATGTTGCAACGAATAGTCGTAATGGATCCATTAGCTTTACGGGGTCTGGCATCACGCGTGTGTTCTCAGTACAACAGGCTGGTGCAGCACCGTCGGTTTCCCTGGATCCCCCTGCGCGCACGCATGGCGCGGGGGCAACGACAGGACAAACCGTCACGGTTGCTGCCAATGTTGATTGGGTTGCCACCAGCGAAGCCGACTGGATCACCATTAGCGGTGACGGGACCGGTTCCGGCTCTGGTTCCTGGACCTATGATGTAACGGATAATCCCATGGGTACGATGCGTACGGGGACAGTTTTGGTGGCGGGGGACGGTGGTGCTTCGGCAACGTTCACGGTGGAACAGGAAGGCACAACACCTGTTCTAACCATCAGCCTGTCTGGACGCACGCATGTTGCTGGCGGTGCAACGGGCCGGAACATCACCATAACGGCAAATGTTCCATGGACAGCCAGCACGACATCCGATTGGATTTCTATCACGGATGGCACATCCGGCACAGGCGATGGAACCGTAACCTATGATGTTGCCGCCAATGGTGGATCTGAGCGTAGCGGAACCATCACGATTACGGATGGCACCATTGTGCGCACGTTTACGATCACGCAGGCGGCGGCGACACCGAACTTGGAAATAGAACCGATCGGGCGTGACTACGATCTAACAGGGACTGTGAGTGCTACGATTGCGGTAACGGCTAATCTTTCCTGGACAGCGGTTGCCAATCAGACATGGATCAGCATCGAGTCGGGAACGTCTGGCACAGGCGATGGAACCGTCGCATATGCCGTGTCCGCCAATCCTTTGGCGGCCACCCGTACGGGCACCATTACAATCAGTGGTGGCGGCATCACGCGTACGTATACGATCAATCAAACCGGTCCTGCGCCACAGTTGGAAATCAGTCCGGCAAGTCGTTCGCATACCGATGGGTCTGCAACGGGGCAGGTTGTCGCGGTCACTGGGAATGTAGCCTGGACGGCCACGGCCGGGGATAGCTGGGTAACGCTGCAAGCAGGAGAAAGTGTAAACGGTAGCGGCAGCATTGTTTACGATGTGGCGAAGAACGTCGAACCGGAATCACGCTCTAGCAGCATCACGGTAAGCGGTAACGGGATCGTCCGTACCTTCACGATTACGCAGGCGGGTGCGGTAATGATTCCGTCTGGCGGTATTGAGGTTGATACGCGCACACCAGTATTCTCGTGGCCCACTGTGGAAGGCGCGACTTGGTATCAGCTCTGGATCAACCTCGATGGCCAGCCGCATGCCAAGCCATGGGTGCAGGGAACCGCGTGGACGCCAACGACAGAGCTCCCTGCTGGAACCTATCGTTGGTGGGTACGTAGCTGGGGGCCGGAAACGGGCATGGGGCCGTGGTCAGGCGAAGCAACCTTTATCGTGCCAGCTCGGCGGCCTGGTCCGATTACGCAGATTGCGCCGGAAGGTTTGTTGTCAACCCGGAATGTATTGTTCCGTTGGGATCAGAGTGACGAACGGGCGGCGTGGTACCGCTTGTGGGTATCGCATCCGGCAGGAGGTTCCTGGGTGGACCAGTGGTATGAGGCAACAGATGATGCCGTCTTCGAGGTGTTGCGCAATGCGCATCCGGGCGGAACCTCGTCCTGGTGGTTGCAAGGCTGGGGTACGGATGGTTTTGGTCCCTGGACGGGTCCGATGATGTTTGAAACACCGAGTCCGCTACCGTCCGTGCCAGATCTCGTGTCGCCCATAGGGAATACTGTATCGCCTGTGACGTTACTGTATACGGCTGATCAGGCAGAGTGGTATCGCGTATTCGTCAGAACGGGTGAGATTGTCATTATAGACGCATGGACACAAGATCCTACCTATGAGCTCGGTGCCCTTTCTGCCGGAACATACGGATGGTGGATTGGTGCTTGGAATGCCGAGGCTCAGCAAACCGTTTGGTCCGATCGTGGCGAGTTCATGATCCCCTAGAAATTGTGACGGTCCGAGCTTCTTGCACTGCTGGGATCGCTGGGGTCATCCACGGTCAAGCATCGAGGATGCGCCCGTCCTTGCGCTTGGTCATTGGTAATAGCCCTTGATTGTTGATTCGATAGATTCTAGCATTTGGTACTGTTGCTTTTGGAATTTGAATTTGGAGAGGCGAACAGTGCAACCCGATATTAGATGGAAGCAGCGTTACGCGAATTTTTCTTTGGCGGTGGGGAATCTTGCGGCTTCTCTGCGGTTGGAGGAACCGGATATTTTCCAGCGGGCCGGGATGATCCAGTTTTTCGAGATGAGCTTTGAGCTGGCATGGAAGACTCTTAAGGATTACCTCGAGTATCAGGGGGTTCAGGATATCAAATCGCCACGCGCTGTGATCAAGAAAGCCTTTGAGATCGGGGTTGTGCAAGACGGGGAAACCTGGTTGCGTGGGTTGGAGGATCGCAATATGACTGCACACACTTATGATGAGACGTCCGCCCGAGAGGTTGAAAAATTGATTAGGGAAACTTACTTTCCGCTGCTTGAAAGACTTTTGGATATATTCAAACAAAAGCTTGATGATGAGTGAACCTGATCTTTTGAAGCGCGAGTTAGATGCTATCACTCATGTTTTGTCTGCATTTCCGGCTATTGAAGAGGCTATTCTTTTTGGAAGTCGCGCCATGGGACGGGCAAGTGCCGGTAGCGATGTGGATATTGCTCTTAAAGGACATGAGCTCTCGCGCGAAACCGTGACAATGGTAAGTTCCCAGCTGAATGAAGAAACCTTTATGCCGTACCGTTTTGATGTGCTTGCGTATGCGGCAATATCGAATGAAGAGCTTCGGGCACACATTGATCGGGTTGGGATTGTTATTTATAGGGCGTAGAGGGCAGAGGGAATTGCTTGATTGCTGGATTGTGGAATCGGGGGCGATGTATTTTTGACGTATAACGATGCGAAGGTTTTCGACCAGTGGACGCAGAGTGCAAATGTCGATCTGGGTGCCCGTCCATCGGGGAACTATGCGTGGTGGGGGGCGGCCTGGAATGCTGCCGGAGGTCGTGTGCTCTGGTCGGATCGCGGGGATTTCAGCGTTCGGTGAAGCGTGTCGTCTGAGAGTATCCCGCGTTCTGTCTTCGTCTTAATCGTTGTCAAAAAGTATGGACGTTGCGTTTGGCTTTGCGGGCAAGGGTTCTCTGTCTTTTATCAAACGTGACGAAGCATTCTGGCGAAATTTGCATGGCGCAGGCTACGTGCAGGATATCCATTGACCGGCAACCAGTTTCCGTCGTCCATTTGGCGAGGCTTCGGAATGTGAGCATGAGTTCTGCCCGATCGATGTGGGGACAATAGTATTGGCCCCGTTGTAATCGTTGGTCAAAAAGGTCAAGTAACCGCTTGGCATCCTTGCGCGATATTTCTTTCCAGAATACTTTCAGATGCAAGGCATTGATCATTTCCACTTGCTGGAATTCCCAGATGGGCAACGGGTCCCTTTGGCTTTTTACAAGATCTTGCACGCGCGCTGAATCCGCCTCAAGAACGTACCGTTACAGTAATGCGCTTGTATCAAGATAAATCACCAGCCTCTCTCCCGATCAGCAGATACGGTTTCTTCTGCCGTGTGGCCTTGGGAGGGAACCGCCGTTGCCAGGTGATCATCCCACGCCAGCACTTCGCGGGGACGAGCCGGTATAATCATGACTGATGCCTTGCCGCGATTCAATACTTCGAATGTTTCGCCGTTGAGCACCTGCTTTTCCACCTCGGCCCAGTGGGCTTTCATTTCTCTCACAGATATGGTTTTCATAGTTATCCTTATGCCATTTGGGTTTCAAATTGTAAAACTTAATGCATTCATTTTTGTATTCTGCATGCATGGAGGCGAATAGGATGTGCTGGATCTCGGAGTCTGTTCCGCTGGTCGTTGTGGCAGCAGTGATTCTATGCTGGTAGTTGGCTGAAGGCGGTGATCTCAATCCCGACCTCTTGCAGAGTCGGAACCTCTACCGGGGTAAACCCGGTAGGCGGCTGGTAAACCCGGCAGCGGCTGGAGACGGTGATAACGGCAGCATATTTGATGATGTTTTTTACTATCAGAAAAATAGTCGTCCTTTTTTTGCATAGTGGATCTGTGGTAGTTCTTGCACATAATTGGCGACGCCGTCTGCGATGGTGCCGTTTTCGGGCCTGCTCTGGTCTAGGCAAAACAGGAGAGGAACACGATAAAAATGAATGTGCGTGGATTTGTTTTGGGATTTCTGGCGATGGTGGGTCTGGCGGTGCTTACCGCAAGAGCCGATACCGATACGTATATGGTCATTGACTTGTCCGAGGGGCCGGATGCGACGAGCTATCCGGTGGAATATTATGATGAGGTGCCGGCGGGCGGCTGGACGGATGCGTACAAGACGACGAAGCTGGTGCTGCGGCGGATTCCAGCCGGTACGTTTATGATGGGATCGCCGGAGGATGAGCTGGGACGAGAAAGCAACGAAATGCAGCGTGAGGTGATGCTGACGCAGGACTTCTACATGGGGGTTTTCCCCGTCACCCAGAAGCAGTGGGAACGGGTCATGGGCGATTGGCCAAGCTACTTCAGCAACGAGGATTATCGTGATGCGCGCCCGGTGGAGCAGGTCAATTATTTTGATATCCGCGAGAATGCTGACAGCAATAGTGCCATTAGTCCGAACTGGCCACAGTCGGCTGAAGCAGGAGCGAGTTCGTTTGTCGGTAGACTGCGCGCGAAAACAGGATTGACAACGCTGGATCTCCCGACCGAGGCGCAATGGGAATACGCCTGCCGCGCGGGGACGGCGACGGCATTGAACTCCGGCAGTAACCTGACCGCAATGACTTCCTGTCCGAATATGGATGAAGTGGGGCGGTATGGAGAGAATCATCCCGGCGGGTATTCGACCAGTTCAAGTGTGAGCACGGATGGTGGTACAGCCAAGGTGGGTTCATACCTTCCAAACGCTTGGGGACTCTATGACATGCACGGGAATGTTTGGGAGTGGTGCCTCGATTGGTACACGTCGTCGCCGCCGGGGACCACGGACCCGGTGGGTGCGGCTTCGGGGTCAAGCCGCGTGCTACGGGGTGGTAGCTGGTACAGCCACGCCAGGTACTGCCGTTCCGCCCTCCGGATGAACTTCACCCCGGACGTCCGGAGCTTCAGCATCTTCTTAGGCTTCCGCCTCTCCAAGACCCTGTCACCGGGTTCGGCAGAACATACGCTGACGGTAGTCAGCGGAACCGGCGGGGATTCGTACGCCGAAGGCACAGAGGTAGCCGTGACGGCCGACGATGCGCCCGGCGGGTACACATTCTCGCACTGGAGGGTAGAGCCGTCGGATGCGGATCTGGGCGAATTGTTCGATGCGTATAGCGCGTCGACCACGCTTACGATGCCGGATCATGATGTGACGTTGACGGCGCAATGGGAGATGGATTTTTATCCGGCCGATGCTGTGATCGTAGCGGACCGCCGCGCGACGTTTTACTGGCTTCCGGTAGAGGGCGCGACCTGGTATCAACTGGTGATCCGGCGTAATGGGTTGGCACACACATCTGTCTGGGTTGAGGATGCAAGGAGCTGGACGCCGCCTGCGGATTTGGCGGGCGGGGATTATCGTTGGTGGGTGCGTAGCTGGGGTCCGGAGACGGGCATGGGAGCGTGGTCGGATGGGAATGATTTTGTATTTAGCGTTGCGCCTGCGGGAGCAGCAGAGCCGATCGGGCCATCCGGCGCATTGGGTTTTGGAGAGCGTCAGCCTGTATTCAATTGGCATGCCAGCGAGCCAGCGGCGAGCTGGTACCAGATTCATCTGAATCGCAACGCCGGCACCTATTTGTCGCGATGGGTAGAGGGGGCAACGAGCTGGGCGCCTGATAATGCCCTTCCGGCAGGCCATTACGAGTGGTGGGTACGCGGTTGGAATGTGGATGGGATGGGGCCCTGGTCGGGGGGGATGCATTTCTCGGCGCCTGATCCGGCACCGGCACAGCCGACGCTTGTTTCTCCCGTCGGGGAAGTCGACCCGCCGGTTACGCTGGAATATGAATCGGAGCGTGCCGAGTGGTACAGGGTTTATGTCCAACGCGTTGGCGCTGGAATGGTGCATGATGACTGGACGCAGGACACGAATGTGGATCTGGGTGCATTGCCCGCGGGCGACTATGCCTGGTGGGTGGGCGCTTGGAATGCTGCAGGCGGTTGTGTGGTGTGGTCGGATCGCGGTGATTTCAGCGTTCGGTGAATGGTGCCATTTAGGGTGGCATCAGATACGCAGGCCGGCGAGGGTTGATACTGTTGTTAAAAGAGATTTTGGGTGTATGCTTTATTATGGTGGAGGTTAGGTGTCTTTTTTGAGGAATTGGTGATTGGCGTTCTGGTTTCACGGAAGAGGAGATAATCAATGATACGACATCGGGTTATGTTGGGACTGTCGTTCATGGTGTTGGTTACTGTGATTCCGGCTGAAGCCACAGGACGTTATTTTGGTTTGTTTGTCGGAATAGACCATTACGCAGCGGGCTATGCTTCCTCTTTGCCCAGTTGTGTGAATGACGCGAAGGGAATGCGCGCGTATCTCTCTGCCGACAATAATCGATGGTCTATTTCCAGAATGACGCTGTACACGGACCAAACCGCGACCAAACGCGCTATACGTACTCATCTGACAGATTTGGCATCAGAGACAACAGCCGGCGATACCGTGCTTTACTATCAATCCAGTCACGGTGGGCAGGTTAGTGGAACGGATTCATTTTTATTCACTTATGACCAGAACTATTATGATTGGGAGCTGGCGCAGGATCTTGCGGCATTTTCCAGCGGTGTAACCATTATTATTATCATAGATGCTTGTCATTCGGGAGGTATGTTCATGCAAGGGCAAAGTGCGACTGGTGGTCGTGAATGGAACTTTGCCGCCAATACGATGGCTAGGATGGCGCATGTAGAGCAAGCAGAGGGCGGTTTATCAAAAGGTGAATCGATAGGTTGGATTACGTCGAGTCGGTATGATGAGCTTAGCTGGGCTTATTTTCCATATAGTGTTTTTACGGGTTATGCGATTGAGGGGTTGGTTGAAGGCGATGCGAATCTGGATGGGTCTGTATCGTTTATGGAGGTGTTTGATTATGCCGCACCCCGCGCTTCAGCCGATACCCGTCCCAGTCAGACAGCAAAAGTCTTTAATCAGACCGTGTTGAGCACAACCATTGCACGTAGCGTTGCATCTGATGTTATATCCATTGCAGACGCAGTGGATGCCATGAATTTAAGCTGGACGACCGGCGGTAGTGCAGATTGGTTTGGGCAGGCTGCTACGACGTATGACGGTGAAGATGCGGCGCGCAGTGGTTATATTAGACATGATCAGCAGAGTTGGATGCAGACAACGGTGACGGGTCCCGGCACGATCCGGTTCTGGTGGAAGGTTTCGTCGGAGGCGGGTTATGACTGGCTGGATTTTTTTATCGGCAACGATCTTCAAGATGCCATTTCGGGAGCTGTGGATTGGGAGCATCGCAGCTTCGACGTACCAGCAGGAACCCATACGCTGAAATGGCAGTATGCGAAAGACTATAGCGTAACGCATGGTGCCGATAGTGGCTGGGTGGATCAAATAGCGTGGTTTCCTGCATCAGCCATGTATCCGTCTGGAGGCGAGGTTATCAGTGATCGTCGTCCCGCGTTTACGTGGACGGCAATCCATGGGGCCACATGGTACCAATTGATACTGCACCGCAACGGGGTAGCGTATCAGAAAGATTGGGTGAATACGACCACTTGGATTCCTGATGGTGACCTTCCCGGTGGTGACTATCAATGGTGGGTTCGTGCCTGGGGGCAGCCGTTAGGGAACATGTGGTCGTCTGAGGCTATGTTCTCGATTCCTGCTGACGTACCGGGGATTCCTACGCCAACTGGGCCGTTGGGAACGCAGGCTTTGGGGGAACGCCGCCCTGTCTTCGGTTGGGATGTGGATGGGGGCGCGGCCGAGTGGATGCAAATCCTATTATGGCGTGATGGAAGCGTTTACCTGAGCCAGTGGTTTACTGCGGGAGCGATGTGGATGCCTTCTGCCGATTTGCCGGCAGGCCATTACGAGTGGTGGGTACGCGGTTGGAATTCGGATGGTTTGGGGGATTGGTCTGATCTGGCGGCTGCATTCGAAATTCCAGCGATGCATCCGGATCCAATTGTGCAGATTGGTCCTGAGGGACAGCAGGAAGGCCATAACTTGGACTTCAGATGGGAGAAGGATGCGCGTGCGACTTGGTATCAGTTATGGGTGAGTCGGCCATTGGGTGGAGCGTGGCATAACCAGTGGTATGGTATGAGCGGTAGCGGTGAGGCTGTGGTGCCGCTTGATCACCATCCGGGTGGTGCTTCGAGCTGGTCGGTGCGCGGCTGGGGACCGGACGGGATGGGCGAATGGTCAACAATGGATTTCGATACAGCCGGCCCCGAACCGGCAAAGCCGACGCTTATTGCCCCTGTCGGTGAAACGGGCTCGCCGGTTATGCTGGCGTATGAATCGGCTCGTGCCGAATGGTTCCGGGTTGTGGTGATGCTTGGTGGTACGGTGGTGCATGATGATTGGACGCGGGACACGACTGTAGATTTGGGTGCAGTGCCCGCAGGGAGCTACGCTTGGTGGGTTCTCGCTGCGAACGATGCTGCAAGGGCGTGGTCAGATCGCGGGGATTTCGAGGTTGACATATTGCGTTAGAAAGTATTGACAGCTGCTTTTAATTATGTGAAATTTTACATTATTAAAGGGTGAGCTATGCTGTTCAAACCACATGACTTATGTCTTTTGTTGTTGAGTGGGCTTATGATAAATCAGGCAGCTCATGCTATGCGCGATGCCGAGGCAGGCAAAGCAGGTGTTGAGGTTGATGTGGAGCAGGTTCAGGAGTTCTTCCGGTCGAGAGATGATCTGGACTTTGATCCTGTTTATATCTCCGACCTTTCATCTGATACCAAGCTTTTTACGGATTATAGCCTTTTACTCGTTGCCGGGCCAATGATGCACGATCAGATGGCTTATTTGGCTATTGCACCCGATAAGACCCTTTTCAAGCTTCCAGATGATATCGGTGCTATGCTTGCACATGAGGATGCAGAGTTGGTGGATCAAGCGCGCATTGAGGATATCGTTCGTTTTTATTTACGTTTTGATGTTGTCGTGCCGGCAGACAGGCATCTGTTGCTGTCTGCAATTTCGGACATTCCCACCGGTGATGCAAAGATAGAATTTTCCGATATTGATCATATTGCTCCTTTGCAGATAGAGACGAGAGAAGACGGTTGGGAGGTTGAATTTTATTCCTGGCGGATGGTTATGGGGCCGGTGTTTCATTGGCGTATCAGCATGACGCCTGAGAATCGATTTGCAGTGCGTGAAAAACGTGAATTGGCAAGAGGCGTTGGTGCGTATCAACGTTTTGAATAGTGTAATAATCCTACATGAAGGAGGCGAGAAGATGTTCATGTTCAAAAAGACAACATTTCATTGTTTTCTCGTTGCGTTGACGTTGCTTAGTTTGATTGTCGCTCATGGTGAAGCAAATCAAAGGCGGATGCAGATCCACCGTATGCATGCAGTGCGCTCTGCGAAAGCAGCAGCCAAGCAGGCGGTTGTTGAAAAGGGAGATTACAGCATAACGGGAAATCAGCTTGTGCAGGCGATGGCTCGTCAGAGTGTACTTTCAAGGATTCTTAATGTCACCTATGAGGGTGCTGCACCGCAGGCTGCCATCTACAGCGCCCCACTTCAGGGGTTTCCACGCATTGGAAACCAATATGTTGTTTTAAGTACAGGTGATGCCCGAGATATCAAGGGTGATGCGAGGACCTTCCTGTCTACTGCATATACGGGATATCGAGATGAGTATGGATGCTACTGGTGTGGTTCAACGGATGGCTGTGATTGTGATCCATATGAATATGAATGCTACTGGTGCGGTTCGACGGATGGCTGTGATTGTTGTGATTGGTGCGGTTCTACGAATGGTTGTGATTGCGATCACGATGATTACAATAACCCCTACTTTGGTGATGGTATCTTTATTGAGGGAGGAACACCTGACGGATACGATGCCTATGATGTAGCAACATTGACTTTACGAATTGATCTTAGTGGCATTCCGGCGGATGCGCGTCTTGTGTTTCGTTATAAGTTCTTGACTGAAGAGGCTCCCGACTTCTGGAACGACATCTTTCAGGACTTTTTCACGGCATATATTCTGGATGCTAACAGGAACAGAATTCAAAATATTGCCATATTGCCCAATGGTCTTCCCTACACACTGGACAATGCACGTCCCTTCATGAACCAGGTTCAAGGGGACTGCCATGATCCTGAGCCACCTTTTCCTTCGCCCAACGATACGAAATTCAACGCAGCAACCGGGGTCCATACCACGGACTTTGCACTTTCGGATTATATTGGCCAAGTCATTTTCCTTGAATTTCAGGTCGGAGATGCTGCAGACGCCATCTACGACAGTGCCGTGATGATTGACGGACTGGAAATCCAGTACGGGGCCGTACCTGATTTTTTTGTTGACCGGATAGAGTTTAATCAGGTGACACAATCGTTTGAAGGTGACGAAAAAGTGGCTGCAAAACGCTTGGTAGCTGGTAAACCAACTGGCGTGCGTGTTTTTGCAAAGGGGGTTGATAATGCTCAAAATCCCCAGCAAATAACAGCCGAGCTGCATATGAAGAAAGATGGTGCGCCGATTGCGGGCTCTCCATTTGCTCCTGTCCCAAGTCATATGACTCCGGTGGCTGTTCCTGAACGGACAGCGCAAGATGCAGATGGTCGTCCTGTGCACTCACTGAATTTTCGCATTCCTGCCTCTGCAACTGGTGAAGCGGGGGATTATGCGTTCTATGTGCATTTGAACCCTGATCACGAAGTCGACGAGGCAGATTATACCAACAATCGTTATCCTTTGGAAGAGGGAGTGTACGACACTGTAACCTTCCATCCTATTGATCCTATTTCCGTGCTTCCCATTAGGGTAACGATTGTTGACGATGCCGGTGGAGTTGTTCATACGGCAACTACGGATGATGATGCAAAGTATGCTGTACAACGCAGCAACGCCCGTTTGCTTCCCCAAGCGGTGAATTGGTTGCCTGAAGTAAGACTGGATTGGAACAAAGATGCGCAGAATGGTGATCTGACTACGCAAAACGGAAGGTCGGCCTTGCTGGCGCAGGTTCTTGCAATGCAGGCGGAATCCAAGGCATCAACTGCTGTGGGTGTATTGCCCCGGGATACGGATATGCCGGCGAATGGAGTCGCTTATGTCGGGATGCCCGGTGCCCTTTCAAAAACTCTTATGGATTCAACGCTGATTCATGAAATTATCCATAATATGTTGCCTGGTAATCATTTTGATATAATCGATGGCGACCGCAATCATGACAACACCACCTCCGGTAACGACGGACTGGACCCGCTTCAGTTGCGTTTGCGTTTGGACCGTCCCAACATCTTACACCCATTTGGGCACGATAACGTCTGGATATCACCAACAACGTATCAAGCCGTTTTTGAGAGTAACGGCTTGAATCCATCCAAAGCTTCCAAGCAACAGTTGGAGATGCATATGTTGGCGAAGAGTGGCGAATTTTTGCGGATTATTGGCTGGATGAGTGAAGAAGATGCGTTGATTTTGCGTCCATTCCACACTGTGAGTGTTGATCCGAATGCCGTCACTGAAACGGATCCGGATGGGGAATATTACGTTTCGCTGCTTAACGATCAGGATGAAGAGCTGTCACGGGTACGATTCAACCTACCGATCGTTATAGGCGAAGAATACGTGGAAGAGACGGCTCCGTTTATGTTGCACATCCCTCGTCCGGCAGGGTTGGGGGAGATTGCCTTCTTCCGGTCAGGGTTGGCCAAGAGTGGTGAAGATGAAAAACTGGGGGGCGTGGAAGTGAGCGATGGAGAACCATCGGTCGCGGTTATCGCTCCAGAAGGTGGCGAAACACTCGATGGAGTCTTTACGATTCGGTGGGCCGGTGGACATACTGATGAACCGGCTCCCACGCTTTTCTATACTGTGAGTTATTCGCATGACGACGGGCAATCGTGGCGTCCGTTGGCTAGCGATATAGAGGCGACAGAGTGGCAGTGGGATACGTCAAACGAGCCTGGTGCCGATCAAGGCCTTATTCGTGTAAGCGTTTCCGATGGTGTCAATACCGCGACAGATACAACGCTGCGCTTCTCTGTTGCCAAGAAGGCTCCCGTTCCCCACATAACGTCGCCAAATGAGGGGGATAGTCTGCAAATTGGCCAAGTTGTTAACTTTGTGGGGGGTGCTGAAGATCTGGAAGACGGGGATATCTCAGGAGATAGCCTTGTCTGGATATCCAGTCTGGATGGTGAGATTGGAACTGGCAGCGAAGTCGATACGAGTACCTTGTCTGAAGGTTTTCATATTATCACCTTGCAGGCCACGGACAGCGATGGTCAGGTTGGTGAAGCAACAATCGGGATCGATATTATCGATACTGTGCCGCCAGCACCGACAGATGTGCAGATATCAGAGATTGAAAATGGAGAGGTTACGGTTTCGTGGACAGCAAGTGCAAGCGAGCATGTGGCCGGCTATATTGTTTATTGGGGTACGTCTTCAGGTAATTATGGAGATCAATTCAATGTTGGTTACGACACCAGCTTCACGCTTGAGCTTCTCAGTGCAAACAACTACTACATCGCGGTTAGAGCATACGACAACGTAGGTAACCTTGGTGCTTTTTCAGATGAAGGTCTCGTTTCGAATATGATGCGGTCGCCATCTGGTGGTGTGACGTTAACAGAGCGCCGTCCCGCGTTCATGTGGTCAGAAACCCTAGGGGCCACATGGTATCATGTGTTGTTGTATCGAAACGGAGTAGAGCATAAGAGTGCTTGGGTAAACGAGGCAACTTGGACACCTGCGGTTGATTTGCCGGCGGGTGCTTACCAGTGGTGGGTGCGTGCCTGGGGGCCGGAAATGGGTATGGGTGGTTGGTCTGAAGAGGCCCATTTCAGTGTTGCGGCGATGCAGCCGGTGACTGCGCCAATCCAAACGGATCCGAGTGGGGATGTTACCGATACGCGCCGCCCGGCATTTATGTGGGATGCAGTCGAGCATGCGGTCTGGTATCGGGTTGTTGTCGTGCGTGTAGGGGACGGCAATGCTGTGCTGGACCGTTGGACGCAGGGTACGACGCTGACGCCGGATGCGGATCTGCCGGTTGGCGATTACCATTGGCGCGTTGTTGCCTGGGGTCCGGATGGCTTCAGTCCTTGGTCTGAAGCGATGGACTTTTCGATACCTGCCAATGTGCCGGGAACGATCACGCTGCTTGATCCGCAGGGTGAGCAGGCTGGTCACGATTTGACCTATCGCTGGGAGCAGGATGAGAACGCGATGTGGTATCGTTTATGGATCGGACAAGTGGGTGCAGGCACCTGGCATGACGGTTGGCATGCGTTTTCGGGCACGGGTACGGCCGAGGTGGAACTGAGCGGTCATCCAGAAGGCGACTTTACCTGGTGGCTACACCCATGGGGACCAGATGGTTTCGGCCCCTGGTCGGGACCCATGCATTTCTCGACGCCGGATCCGGCACCAGCACAGCCCACGCTTATTTCTCCCGTCGGGGAAGCCGATCCGCCGGTTACGCTGGAATATGAATCGGCACGTGCCGCATGGTTCCGGATTTACGTCCAGCGTGTTGGGCATGGAATGGTGCATGACGGGTGGACGCAGGACACGACTGTGGATCTGGGTGCATTGCCAGCGGGCGACTATGCCTGGTGGGTGGGCGCCTGGAATGCTGCAGGTGGTCGTGTGGTATGGTCGAGTCGCGGGGATTTCAGCGTTCGTTGATTGGCTCACTTCGGATGAAAGTAGTTGGGATGTATAAACCCGTTCTGTTGAAGAATCCGATGGTTTGTAAGTGGGATTTCCTTATGTAGAGCAGAAGCATTTGCTGCTGGCCATATTGAGTCCGTGCGATCAAGAAAAACAAATGCATGATCTACCCCGTGCTGTTTTACCAGGAGGCATGGGTATAATCCTGTGTTTAGATAGTGGCTGCGCTTCAGATTTCAGTGTTGATACTTTTTGCGTTTTATGTAAACTCATTACGACGCATTGCTATGTTGCAAAGCTGTCCAACTACATATGAGGAGGGAGTGCATGAATCCGTTTCGTGTCGTTGATAAGAGGTTTGGCCACCATGCGATGGGTTGTTTTCGCATGCTTCTGGGGTGTCTGATCCTGCTCGCTGCACCAGTGAGCGCACAACTGGATGGTGTAGCGATTGAGAATGCTGGTTCATATACGCATGCAACTGTTCCTGAACCGGATGTCGCACCAGAAGTGGACAGCGGCACGATTGACACCCGAAGCCCTGTTTTCGGTTTCCAATATTCTGATTGGGAACCTACATGGACACAAGTGTGGATCAACCGCAATGGGCAGCATTATGACAGTTACTGGATTCTGCATGAAGATTTAATACGAGATGGAGAGAGACTTCTTTGGACCATTCCCGAGGAACTGCCGGCTGGCGATTATGCTTTTTGGATGCGGGGATGGAACTCGAATCAAGGTCTTGGTAGTTGGAACACAACTCCGGGCACCTTCAGAATCTTTATTCCTGTTCCCCAAGCTGTGACGTTGCTGGCGCCTAATGGTGAACAACGGGATACAGACCTGACCTTCACGTGGGAGAAGGATGCTGATGCTACCTATTATCAGGTTCATATACAGAGAGGTGCACAACAAGCATACCAGCGATGGCACGAAATGTCTGGAACGGGCACTGCTGCGCTTTCGCTGACGGGATTTGTAGAGGGGTCGACCTACTCATGGTGGGTGCGGCCGTGGGGACCTGGAGGTTTGGGTGAATGGTCTGATGCAATGACGTTTAACATCAGGAGCCCGGAAACAGCAGAAATGCCCGTGCTGGTCTCTCCCAGTGGGCAAATCGCCTCGCGCCAACCTATATTTTCCTGGGAGCGAGCGGATCATGCTTCCTGGTATCGGATATATGTTCAAAATAGGGACACAGGGCAACCGGCAGTGGATGGGTGGGTGGAAAGCAATTCTGCGACAAGCAGCCAAGATCTGCCTTTAGGGAACTATCGCTGGTGGGTGGGATCCTGGAATCCCGTTCTTGGTAGAACCGTCTGGTCTGAGCCTCTCGACTTTACGATTGGCGTGTCAGGCTATCTATACAACATTACGCTAACCTGGTTATCTACACCACGGGATTTAGACTCGCACTTGCTGGTGCCTAATGGCTCGCACATCTATTTTGCGTCGCGGGGGGCGATAGATAGTGCACCTTTTGCGCAATTGGATGTGGATGACACGCAAGGGTACGGTCCGGAGAACATTGCGATCTATCAGGCCTATGAGGGGATTTATCGGTACTATGTGCATCAATACTCTACAGACGGTAATCTAGCAGGTAGTGGGGCACGTGTACGCATTATTGATGCCGATGGTCATGTATTGTACAATCGCATTGTTCCGGATACTGGCACAGGTAGATATTGGCATGTCTTCGACTTGAATGCCGAAACGGGACAACTCACCGTTATAGATGAAATCAGGACGACTGCTCCGAGCCATTAAGGAGTCGTGATCGTTACGCCTTGAATAAGTTTCATACAAAAGGCTTTGGAAAAGGGTCATTCCAGCAATCGCTTGGTATGGCCCTAACCTGCTTATTCCCATTGCAAGCGTGTACTGTGCTGTAATGGATGATGCCGATCTGAAATCCTGTCGTAGTACGCTGTTATCCCAATGGAGACTCATTCAACGGCTTGGCCATCGAGCTGTTCTTGGTAATTGCTTGATAGTAATCGTCTTGAAATTACTACCACTCTTCTCGCCGCTATCCATCGCCGGATTTCTTGCAGAATCGGGAGTCTTGGCTGTTCGCACCTGCGTTCAGGGGGGGGCATTCAGGGGGGCGCCTTCATGCCAAGCCGACCAGATTGGCGACTGACGCAAGCGATAAGAAACAAAAATTACACTTTATTTTTTGTCCTGAGACGAGCAAGATTTACACATGGTGATTGGATTTATGCTCGATGATGACGTTTTTCGGCCTGCTGCTGGTCTATATGAAAAAAGGAGAGGAACAAGATGAAAATACATACGCGCGGATTTGTTTTGGGATTGCTGGCAGTATTTGGTCTGGCCGTGTTTTCCGTAAGGGCAGATAAGGATATGTTTATCGATTTGTCTGAGGGGCCGGATGCGTACAACATCATCAATGACATCAATCGTGATCCTATCGATGTGCTTCCCTATTTTATGGATTTTGGTAGTGCCGTGCCTGACGGTTGGCAGAATATAGATGTGTCAGGAAGTGGTTATTTGTGGGAATTCAGAACAGCCGCGTTTGATCTAGGGGCGGGGGATTATTATGCCATCATAGACAGCGATCGTGCAGGCACTGGCCCTGATGTGGCTGCGGATCTTGTCTCGCCGGTGTTTGACCTTACGGATTACGAAGATGGTGTGGAAATATCATTTATTCATTATTATAATCATATAGGCAATTCTTCTGCTGAATTGCTTTACTCGATTGATGATGGCGTAAACTGGGGCGTAATCGAGAGTTGGGATGCAGATACAGAAGTGGGTGAAATGTTTTCGGCAGTCGTGGAGGAAGTCGGCGGGCATTCGTCGGTATTATTTGCCTGGTCATATGATGACGGAGGATCCTGGGCGTGGTATTGGGCGGTTGATCATATACGCATAGCGAGCTTGCAGGACGCTACCATTGAGGCGCATGACGCCGCTTTTACGGTTGCGGAGGGCTGGACACGCAATGGCGCAGTCACTGCCACCCATTCTCAAGGTTCGCCACTGACATTTGCGTTGGAGACGGGGCCGCAAAGAGGGACGCTTGTTTTCAATGCGGATGGAAGCTACGGCTACACGGCGCATCGTCAGCCTTGGGATGGTTTTGTTGGTTCGGACAGCTTTACGTTTCGTGCCAGCGATGGCGCAGCCGATTCCAACGAAGCCACGGTGACGATTACCATTACTCCTGTGAATGATGCGCCGGTGGCGCAAGATAGCGCGTTTGTTGTGAGTGAAGGAGCGACGCATGCCGGGGCGGTAAGCGCGACAGATGTGGATGGGGATGCATTAATGTTTGCTGTTGTTGATGCGCCTGCTTACGGGACACTTGTTTTCAATGCGGATGGCAGTTTCAGTTATGAAGCGCACGTACAATCTAGCTTTGGTTTCGTTGATTCGGATCGTTTTACGTTTTTGGCTAACGACGGTCTTGCCGATTCTAATCATGGGACGGTGACAATCACGATTGTGGAAATTCCCAAGTCACGGCGTCCGGTGTTTTCCTGGAATCCCGTAACGGGGGCGACATGGTATCAATTGTGGGTTTCGCGGGATGGTCAGGCTTATGCCACTCCATGGGTGCAGGGGGCAACAGAATGGCTGCCTGCCCTTAATGGTTTGCCCGGAGGAGAGTACCGCTGGTGGGTGCGGGCGTGGGTACCGGAAATGGGTATTACAGATTGGGTTGAATACGATGCTTTGACCATAGAAGTGGATACGCCCGGCGCGATTTCCTTGATTACCCCTGAGGGGATGCAGGTGGGGCATGATCTCGACTATCGCTGGGAGCGGGATGAGCATGCGACATGGTATCGCTTGTGGGTCGGAAATGTGGGTGCAGGGGGCTGGTACGACGGTTGGCATGCGTTTTCGGGCACGGGTACGGCCGAGGTGGAACTTGCAGGGCATCCGGCAGGTGACTTTACCTGGTGGATCCACCCATGGGGGCCGGATGGTTTCGGACCTTGGTCAGGGCCGTTGAGCTTCTCGACGCCGGATCCGGCGCCAGCGCAGCCGACGCTTATTTCTCCCGTCGGGGAAACCACCTCGCCGGTTACGCTTGAGTATGAATCGGATCGAGCCGAGTGGTTTAGGGTGTTTGTAAGTCGTGATGGCGCTACGGTGTATGATGGGTGGACGCAATCCACTACTGTAGATCTGGGTGCGTTGCACGTAGGCGATTATGCCTTGTGGTTGGGCGCCTGGAATGCTGCTGGCGGTCGTGTGATTTGGTCGGATCGGAAAGATTTCACTGTTCAATGATTGGGTCATTCCGGATGAAGCAGTAAGGTCGATTGAATGTGGGGCATATTTACCATTCACAAATTTATGTATCTGGCATATCGTTTTGCCTGTTGGCTGTGCAAGAGCTGATGAGAATGAACTGTTAGCATAAACAAACGGAGGATTTCGTTTCATGAGAAATTGGTTTGTAGGTGGGTTGGTGTTGGTGATGGTAGTTTTGTTCGGGGTGATTTGGCATGGTGTACGTAGCGGAGAGCATGAGGATATTCCGGATGTTGCTATGCCGGAGGGGGTGTTGCACAGGGGTGACTCGCCGGCTATTGTTGATGGTGTTGAATCTGTATCTCCACAGCCCGCACAGCCCCCTGGGGCGGAAGGACAGGGTGTGCTACCGCGTGAAAGCAGGGTGCCGCCGGTTGTGGATTCATTACTGGCAGAAGGGGGCAATGAGCTTGTGAGACCACCACTTGTAGATGAAGAAGGGCGTCCGCCGGTGGCATCGCCTTTTGATAGTTCGGTTGCGAGGTTGGCGCAGGAAATTGCGGTGGCATCCGGTCCTGAGACGGCCATGCATGCGCGCAATCTGATCGAGTCGGACCAGGATGGGGTAGGGTTAGTTGGAGCGGTTCTGATGGCCGACCAACCGGATTGGGCTTGGGATGATGATTTATATGATGCGCTGTCCGGGCATCGCGATCCGGCAGTGGGCTTGGCTGCGCTGCAGGCTTTGCGAGATGCGGGTCGTAATGCGGAGGCTGCGCGTTTGCAGGAGCAGCTTGCGGCGAGATTTGAAGGTAACAGTGAGGGGTTGACCGAGCTAGTGGATGGACGTGGCTTACCTGGCGTGGCTTTGCGTGCGTGGATGGAATTGAGTCAGGAATTACTGGCGCCGGAGGAACGCATCGAGGCATTGACTGCTGTTGTGGGAACCGATCATGCGGATTATTCAGGTAGGATCCAGGCGATTTGGGAATTGCGTACGACATTGTCATTCCCGGAATTTCGTGAATTGGTTGAAGCGGAAAAGGCTGCAGCTGGCTCTGGTGATGTCCCCGACGTATGGCAGATGGGGATCAGTCGTCTTGCCGAGCGGTTAGAGGGGCCGGTCGAGGTACATGAGGGGCCCATGGTGATGAATGTGCATGATGTGCAGATTCTTACCGCGCGCGAACTGCCGACTATGTACGATGATTTGGCTGCCCAGTTAGAAGTGATGACGGCAACGGGAACCGGATTGTTTGGAATCGGCGTACAGGAAGAACTGCGTGATGTTGTGAAGACCGGACTATCGCTACCTGGTTCGGATGATGCGTACCGCGCCTTGCGTCGGATCGATATGCTAACAGAGCGGATTGAAGAGACGGATGTCGGCGACTTGAGCCCGCCTCCACCTCCCGACCTTTGAGATGTGCGTTTCAAGGTTTGCTCAAGCGTACTGTACAAAAACGAGGGGAACAGAATGAAAACAAATGTGTATGGAGTGGCTTTGGGATTTCTGGCGTTGGTTGGTCTGGGGGTGTGTTCCGCAAGGGCCGACACTTATATGTTCCTTGAGACTTCGGTGATGCGTCCAGCCACTGCGCCGGAGCAAACAGGGCCAAGTGGGGAGGTGCGTGATACGCGCCGTCCGGAGTTTGCTTGGGATGCCGTTGAACATGCTGTCTGGTATCGGGTTTATGTGCAGCGCGTTGGTGAGGGTGCCGTGCTGGATGCATGGACGCAGGATACGACGCTGACGCCGAGTGCAGATCTAGCTGTCGGAGATTACCGTTGGTGGATCGTGGCGTGGGGGCCGGATGGTTTGAGTCCCTGGTCGGGTGCCATGGATTTTTCGATACCTGCCAACATGCCGGGAACGATCACGCTGATCGACCCGCAGGGAGCGCAGGATGGTTACGATTTAACATACCGCTGGGAGCAAGATGAGCATGCGACATGGTATCGCTTATGGGTTGGGCAAGTGGGCGTTGGCACCTGGCACGACGGTTGGCATGCGTTCTCGGGTACGGGTACGGCCGAGGTGGAGTTGGCGGGACATCCGGGCGGTGATTTCACCTGGTGGATCCACCCATGGGGGCCGGACGGCTTTGGTCCGTGGTCGGGACCGGGCGCATTCTCGACGGTTGACCCTGCACCGGCGGAGCCGATGCTTGTTTCTCCCGTTGGGGAAACCGGTATTCCGGTGCTGTTGGAGTATGAATCGGCGCGTGCCGAGTGGTTTCGGGTGTTGGTGATGCGTGGCGGCGCGGTGGTGCATGATGCCTGGACGCAGGACACGTCTATGGGTCTGGGTGAATTGGCTGTAGGGAGCTACGCCTGGTGGGTCGGAGCTTGGAACGCTGCAGCGGGGCGCGTGGTATGGTCTGATCGCGGCAATTTTGTTATACAAGATACAATATCGGGTCCTACGTTTGTTACATTATCAGGTGTAAATACCTACTTTGATTTTGATACCGGCCAGATCACCCAAGACACCAATGCTGCAGACCTCCGGTTCTGGGCTCACTCCTACGGCGGTGAGTTCATCATGCATTCTTTCAATAACATTTCTGGAACAAGATTTCGCCCTGACAGTGGGGAAGTGGCAAATGATCCGGAATATGCTTATCATTACTTCCGCACATTACGCGAATCTGACTGGCGGGAAGCGGAAGATTATGCGCAAGAGGGCAGAATCGCCAGAAATGATACCTTCCTTTTACGAACTACCGAAGGCCGGTTTGTGAAAGTATTTATTATTGATGTACGCGGGCACTTTAATCATGACGACCGTCCGGCTGTAGATTTTGTTTATCAGTTTATGGATCAAGTGGATCATGAGCCTCCGGTCTTAGAAAGCATAACGGTTGTGACAGTTGATGGAGAAGAGGTATCCAGACCCTTGGCTGATATCATAGAATTCGACTTGGAAAGCGAACCGGAATTTCTTCGTCTTGCATTTAACGAAATCGTTTATCGCAATAGAGGTTTGGTTCAGCAGCAGGAAGATTCTCCTTTTTCTCCAAATGTCTGGGGGTCTTACCCTTATCCGCACTATTATCTGCGGCCTCCTCGCTTATCCGACACATTTAGTGGAAGACTCTGGATAACCCCTGCTTTCGGTACGATTACGTTGGAGGCCGGTGAGGATTTTAGCGGATTTGAAGGTGATAACTGGAC
>PXBF01000177.1 GCA_003567005.1 PVC group bacterium | reverse complement strand
GCCGAGGCACTTTTGTGGTATGACCCGGATTGTTTTGCAGATGCGGCGAAGTCGCTTCCTAGGATTGCATCTTTTCGTGGCGTTGAGGTTGCCTGTGCACGCACGCACTGGGACGACCCGCAGGCTCTCTATCTGGGCGTCAAGGCTGGACGCAATGGCGTCACGCACGACAATTTGGATCTGGGATCTTTTATCTTTGAGGCCTTGGGAGAAAGGTGGTTGATCGATCTTGGCAAAGATGACTACAACTTGCCCGGATATTTTGGGGATCTTCGCTACACATACTACCGTATGCGTGCCGAAGGACATAACACCCTAGTGATGAATCCGGGCCGAAGCGAGCCGGATCAGGATCCCAAGGCCTTCTGCAAGATAAGCAAGGCAGAGAGCGAGGATGGCGCTGCGGTCATCGCCACGGATCTGACGCCGGCCTATGTCGGGCGAGGCGCAACGAATGTACTGCGCACGTTCAGGCTAGAGGAGCGCGCGTTGACTTTGTCTGATGCTGTGGCGCTTGATGCACCGGGGGACGTCTGGTGGTTTTTCCATACCCGGGCCAATGTGTGTGTGGCAGAGGACGGGCGCAGCGCCACACTCGCACAGGGGGGCAAAACACTACGCGTGGATTTGGATGCACCGCAGGATGGCACGTTGTTCGTTATGGATGCGCGGCCGCTTCCAGATTCGCCAGATCCAGCAGGGCAGAACCCGAACAATGGCGCAAGCCTGCTGAACGCATCGGATCATTTCAAGATTGTCCGTCTGGGCGAACAGCCGCAATGGGGAGAGCCCGATCCGGATAAAGCGATCCGCAAGCTCGCCGTCCATCTTTCCGGTGTGACCGCCGCAACTGTTCGGTTCGTTTTCTCGGTCTTTTGAGCATGCGCATATGGATACGAATAAGGAATGAGGAATCATGCATACAACCACGAAACCGAATATTGTATATTTCTTTGTTGATGACATGGGCTATGGGGACGCCTCGTGCCTGAATCCGGAGGGTAAGATCAAGACGCCCAATATCGATAGACTCGCACATGCGGGCATGATCTTTACGGATGCCCATTCGAGCTCGGCGGTGTGTTCGCCTTCGCGTTACAGTGTGCTCACGGGTCGCTACAATTGGCGCTCGACCATGCAGCGATGGATCGTGCCGGTCTATGGCGATCCGATCATTGCAGCGGATCGTTTAACGGTCCCGGGACTTCTCCAGCAGCAGGGGTACCATACGTGTTGTATCGGAAAGTGGCACTTAGGGCAGGGTTGGGATTTCGAAGTTAATAAAGATATGTTTTGCCCATCCCAGAATTTTGGCTCGGGGAGCAAAACGGCAATGGCTCGGCAGGCCACACGTGCTGAACAGGCGATCTGGCGCGATGCGTTTTCCAAACCGACCACGGGCGGACCAACCACCCGTGGTTTTGATACGTATTTTGGCGTGGATGTCCCGAACTGGCCGCCGTATTGCTTTATTGAAAATGATCGTACCGTTGGCATTCCGTCGGAATGGTTGCCCGAACGACTCTTGGGCGACAATCAGGCCAGCAAGGCCGGTCCGGCGATGCCATACTGGCATTTTGAGCAATTGTTACCGACGTGGGCCGATAAGGCGGAAAGCTATATTCAGACCCGCGTTGCAGCGGACGAACCTTTTTTTCTCTATATGTCCATGACGTCCCCACATACGCCACTATCGGTCAATAAGCATTTTATTGGCAAAAGTGGATTGAACAATTTGTATGCAGATCTGGTTATCGAAACGGATCATATATTGGGCCGTGTGCTTGATGCGTTGGGTCGGCATGGTGTGGCCGACAACACATTGGTGATTTTTGCCAGTGATAATGGTTGCGCGCATTACGCGGGCACATTTGCGGATGGGCGTGGCAATGGCGAGGCATGCATGGAGGCGCAGGGACATTACTCGAGTGGACCGTATCGTGGCTACAAATCGGATGCTTGGGATGGCGGACATCGGATTCCCTGCATCGCGCGCTGGCCGGACGTGATCAAGCCGGGGCAAACATGTGATGCTTTGGTTTGTCTAACCGATCTCATGGCCACCTGCGCTGACCTGACTGGTGTTGCGCTTCCTGCTGATGCCGGGGAGGATAGTGTCAGTATGCTTCCGCTATTCCAGCAGGCCGGTGATGAACAACGCACAACCGTCGTGCATCATTCTGTCAGTGGAAAGTTCGCCATACGCGATGGGCGCTGGAAACTGGTGCTCTGTCCCGGTTCAGGCGGTTGGACATATAACGATGCTGAGGCAGCCAAAGCTGGATTGCCCCTTGTGCAACTCTATGACATGCAGACTGATCCTGGAGAAAAGAAGAATGTGCAGGCGGAGCAGCCGGATAAAGTCAGAGAGCTCCTTGCCTGTTTGAAAGCGCAGGTTGCCGCCGGGCGCAGTACGCCGGGCGCAGCGCAGGACAATGATGTACCGGTGGATATCTGGAAACTGGATACGATGCCGGATGTGGATCCTGCCGTATTAGATGATTATTGATCTGGCATGTCTTGGAAATTGGACATTCCTTGTTGGATCCTGAAATGGGCATGTGGTAGCGCGTTGGTAATAACACAACATCTTGTGTGCATAACTGAAGTTACAGCTTAGTGAGGGGAACTTGGGCGGCCAAGCTGATGCATGGTGAAACTTTTGGCAGGTAGGGCAAGGCGTCCTCGCCGAGCCGTTGTCCGCAGTTAGCGCATTTTTTTCATGGTCAAGCGCAGGTCTTTCGATGAGCTGACCATGCCCCCTCTACGGTCACGGCTCACCCGGTATCCTACTTCGCCCAAGGCTTCGTAGGACATGGCTGGTTCGCCCAAAAATGAAGATAAACGATGAAGTTACAACCGATCCGGACGTTCATCGCCGGCGGGCTCGTGCTTCATGCATGCGCTTCTGGGGTTGTTCGGTTTCAACCGTTGCTATGACATCCTTCTTACAATCTTCTGAACAGGCTCTGACCACGATCTATCCGTATTGCTGTTGGATGGTGGTGTTTCGCGGAACCTGCAACGAAAGGAGGAATATCGGGAGAAGCGTGCGAGAGAGCTGTCTGCATTGCCATGCGCAATCAAGGATAGCTCGTGATAGAAGAAAGGAACTGTTACGATATGGACAACGCGGATAGATCAAGGAGACAGAAGATGAAAACAATGCAATGGTTGGGGACTGGTCTGGCATGTCTGCTAGCGATGAATTCGGCGCATGCGAGTCAGGTACGCATGCAGGTAGAACTTACAAACCCGTTGTTGGAGGCGGGTGCGGACCGTACGGTGGTTGTAAAGGTATCGCTGCAAGCGGAGGAACGCCAGGAGGTGTCACAACGTCCGCCTATGAATATGGCGCTGGTTATCGATAAATCCGGCTCGATGCATGGCGAACGGATTCGTCAGGCAAGATTGGCGGCGCTTGCTGCGGTGGATCGCTTACAGGATGATGATATTATCTCGGTGGTGGCCTTTGATAATAATGTCACGGTTCTCGTGCCGGCGACTAGGGCATCGAATCGCGATGTCATCCGTCGCGGCATTGAGCAAATCGAGGCTGGTGGCACGACGGCCTTGTTTGCGGGTGTCAGCAAAGGGGCTGCGGAAGTGCGCAAATTCCTGGATCGGGAGTATGTCAATCGCGTGGTACTGCTTTCTGATGGGCAGGCCAATGTGGGGCCACGTTCACCGGGCGCATTGGGTGAGTTGGGTGCTTCTCTGTTGAAGGACGGAATATCTGTTAGTACGATTGGTCTGGGCTTGGGGTACAACGAGGACTTAATGGTACGGTTGGCGCGTTCGAGTGATGGCAATCATGCGTTTGTCGAACACCCGAATGATCTGGTGCGTATTTTTGACCGGGAATTTGGAGAGGCCATGTCAGTGGTTGCACAGGATATCGAGATACGGATTGATTGTAGTGAAGGGATTCGCCCCTTACGGACATTGGGGCGTCCCTCCGAAATATCCGGGCAGACTGTGGTAACGCAGATGAACCAACTGTACGGCGGGCAGGAACGCTATATCCTGCTGGAAGTGGAAGTGCCTGCACATGCACCGGATACGCTGGTTGAGCTGGCAGGCGTCGAAGCGCGGTTTCGCGAGGTGGATACGCGTGCACAGCATACGCTCAACACGCAAGCACAAGTCCAGGTGACGGCTTCGCGTGAAAAGGCCGAGGCGGCTGTGAACCGGGAGGTATTAGGTGCCTTTGTGCTGCAAGATGCCGCGATGGCAAGCGAGCAGGCGGTGCAGTTGCGCGATGAAGGTCGCGTGCAGGAGGCACAGCAAGTCTTACGGGAGGGCGCACAACGTATGCGTAGCGTGGCCGCTGATGCAGCGATGCCAGCACCTGCCCGTATGCAATTGGATGCATTTGCGGCTCAAAGCGAAGAAGATGCCGAAAAACTTGATGACGCGGCGTCATGGGACAGCCGTCGTAAACTGATGCGTGAATCGCAATATAACATAGAGCAGCAGAGGCAGCAGTGAATCGTAGACTGAGCGTGGTACTGGCTTTGGTGGTGATCGCACCTGTGGTGCTGATGATCTGGCTTGGGCTACGCTCGGTTCGTCTCGAGCAGGAACAGGTGGAGAGGCGGCTGGAAACAGCCGCCGCCCGATTGTTGTCGCAGCATGATGCGGATCTCCTGCAGGTGGCGGAAGCAATCGAACAGGAGATCCTGGCGCTGCTGTCCGAACCCGTTGATACGCCCGATGCGCAGCGGGCACTCGTGTGGGGCAATCGTTTTATCCGGCAGCCATTTTACCTGGATGCGGATGGGACCCTGCTCGTGCCGGATGCTTCGCGTGAACCCTTGGTCGAACGGGAACGCTACTTTCTGGAGCGTACAGCCGCTTGGCGTCGGGCAGGGGATGTGTTTGTCAGCGAGGATCCCGGTCACGAGGGAGCAGAAGCTGTGCATAGGGGGTGGTATACGTGGTTCTGGGAAGATGGTGTGCAGTTTGTGATCTGGAAACGCTTGGAGGATGGGGCTGTCCGAGGCGTGGAACTGGATCCCTATGCCCTCCTGGCAGAAATGATTGCTGTATTGCCTCATAATCGCCTCGCGCATGAAAGGCACCATGATGCGGATGAACAGGACAACGAATATTTTGCGTTGCGTGATCCACGCGGGGATCTTTTATATGCATGGGGATCGTTTGTGCCCGAGAATGGAGCTTCTCCCTGGGCCGTGCGCTCGCTTTCAGGCCCGTTGGGGGCCTGGCAGCTTTCGTATTACGGCGGGGCCTTTGCGCCGCCGGGGTTGACGCCTTCCGCCGTTGGTCTTTTTCTGGTAATTGCGGGTGTGGTGTTGGTGATGATTACGGCGCTGGTCGTGCTTTTGCGCGAACAGGGTCGCGCCATACGCGAAGCCCGGCAAAAAGTTTCCTTTGTCAATCAGGTTTCCCATGAGCTCAAGACACCATTGACCAATATTTGCATGTATACGGAACTAATCGCGGAACGATTGGGAGAACAGGAAACAAAAACGCGGCAGTATACGGGCATCGTATTATCGGAAAGTCGTCGTCTTGGGCGAATGATTCACAATGTGCTTTCGTTTGGTCAACAGGGTCGCGGGACGTTGCGGCTGCAGAAAACCCTGGGTATTGTCGATGAGGCGATCGAGCAAATCCTGGCGCATTTTCAGCCTGTCATGGAGCAAAAACAGATACACCTGCATTTTGTAGGCGGCTGCCCGGAACCCGTCCGGTTTGATCGTGATGCTTTGGAGCAAATCGTGGGGAATCTATTGACGAACGTCGAGAAATATGCGGGCGAGGGCACAGTCGTGCGCGTGTGCACCCAGCATGAATCGGATCGCGTGATAGTAGACATTTCGGACGATGGCGTGGGGATTCCCGCGCAGTACCGCAATGATATTTTCAAGCCGTTTTTTCGTTTGGATGAACGCTTGACGCAGAAAGCGAGTGGGGCTGGTATCGGCTTATCGATTTCGCGGGAGTTGGCGCGGTTGCATGGCGGGGACCTTGTGTTGCTGCCGACGGAGAAAGGTGCCTGCTTCCGTTTAACGCTAGCAGTCTGACTGGGAAGACGATGCAGCCTTCAGAACCGTTGTGCATGGGAACGTCTATTTTGGTATCAGGGAGGTGTCCGGGGGGCATATTCGGGATACAGGGGTTTTCGAGGCATGCGGATCGCCGGGCATGGTTCGCATGATCAAAGGAAGAGAGGCATGATATGAAAATATTGGTGGCTGAAGATGATGTGCATACACGCGAAGGCTTGCGCGAAATCCTCGAGGGAGAAGGGTATCTGGTGCAAACGGCCGCAAATGGCAAGGAAGCTATGGCACAATATGTCGCGTTCCAGCCTGATCTAGTGTGCTTGGATATCATGATGCCTGATGTAAGCGGGTATGATGTCTGCCGGGAAATCCGGCGCGATCCGCGCAAGGTCCCGGTCTTGTTCATCAGTGCCAAAAGCGAGGAAATCGACAAGGTCGTGGGGCTGGAGATGGGCGCGGACGATTATATTGTGAAGCCCTTTGGTGTGAAAGAGGTTGTCGCACGAGTCCGCGCGGTGATGCGCCGGGCGCGACCGGAACCCGCAGAAGCGGATGATGCAGCGTCTTTCCAGATGAAGGATCTATTGGTGGTGCCGGGGGAATTGCGTGTGTATCGCAATCGCAAGCCCATCGATGTGAGTGCCCGGGATATGAAAATTCTGCAATTTTTTCACAAGAACCGCGGCAAGGTCATTTCGCGAGATGCTCTGATGGATGCTTGCTGGGGGCTTCACTACATGCCCGAAAGCCGCGCACTGGATCAACATCTTTCCCAATTGCGCAAACGGATCGAAAAGAATCCGGCACGTCCCGGCATCATTAAGACCGTGCATGGAGCAGGCTACCGTTACGAGTGATCATGCGAGGTCGGAGCGCATGACGTAGAGCCGGTCGTCAGCTTCGATGCGTGTAGATGGTGGTGGGTCGAACAGCATGGTTTTATCGGCCTTGCGGATGGCAATTACCATACCCCCCAGCTCTTGCCGAACATGTCCTTCTGCCAGCGTGCGCCCGGCGAAGGGGCTATCCTCTGCTACGGCATTCTGTACGACTTCGAGTTTGATGTCGTCGTCGCCGGTGATCAAGTCTACAAAATCGACGACGCTGGGACGCGTAAGGATGCTGACGATGTGGCCTGCCCCAATCGCGAATGGAGAAACCACGCGACTTGCCCCCGCTTGTGTGAATTTACGGGTATTTCCTTCATTTTCAGCTCTCGCTATGATCTCGAGCTGCTGATTCATACCGCGAGCAGTCAACGTGAGGAATAGGTTGTCGGCATCGGATCCTAATGTGGCCACAAGTGCTTGGGCGCGTTCCACGCCAGCTTGCTGCAAGGTAGCCTCTGCCGTGGCATCGCCCTTGATCACAAGTAATCCGCTAGTTTCCAAATCATCACTTTTGCTCGCTTCGGCCTCTACCACGACAAGTGGTTTGCCAGCCTTATGCAACTCTTCGGCGATGATACGCCCCATCCGGCCATAACCGCATACAATGGTGTGTTCCCTCAACGTGTCGATATGTTTTTGCATACTGCGTTTCTCCCTCATGATTTTGAACTGATGCTGGAAAAAGAATTCGAACAGGATCGAGACGGTTACGCCGAGGGTACCGACACCGGCAAAAATAAGGATAATGGTAAAAACGCGTCCGGCGGCCGATAAATCGCCGACTTCCTTGAATCCTACGGTGCTGATGGTGATGACCGTCATATAAAAGCTATCGAGCCAGCTCCAGCGTTCGAGCACATGATATCCGGTGGTTCCGACCACGAGCACCAGTAAAAGCAGAACGGAACAGATGTTTAGTTTCAGATCATTGCTCTTGAATATCTTGATGGATGGTAGCTTCATTTGCTCCTAACGGTAAAGATGCCTCTCAGCGCTGTCAAGTTGTGTTCCGGGTTATTGTTCATTGACAAGTTGTCCGCTCTACGCTATTTGTCTTGGTTTCGCTCGGTGCAACATGTTGCTTGCTGTATGGGTTTCTGCAAGCAGTTCGGTACACCGGCCATTAGTATCAAAGAGGAGATGTTGTCATGTCACAGCATGCGAGTTTACGTTCGGCCAATAAAATTATGACGAAACGGAATGTATTGAAGCGTTTCGAGCGTATTGATATTCTGAAGCGGCGCGGCAAATGGAAAGAAGGCGACCGCGGTCTTGGTTTGCCGAAGACCAAGGCAGATGCTTAATTCATTACGATAGAGGGCATTGTCGCAACCGCTTGACGGTTTCTGCAATGGGGCCGAAAGGGGGATCATGTGAAGGGTATCCTTGCAATTCTTATTTCGGTTCCCTGCCTGTTTGCCATGCATGCAGTAGCGCAGCCGCGTGAATTGCGTGTAACCGCAGCACAAGCCAGTGTCTATGCCGCCCCTGAGGCCACAGCTGATGTATTGGGGCAATTGTCGCGCGGTGCAGTGTTGCGCACAACCGGTCAAACGCGAGGCGACTGGCTAGAGGTGGAAGCACCCCCCGAAATTTCCGGTTGGGTGTTTGGTGAGTTGCTTCGAGGTGATACGGTTGAAGCCATCACGGTACGTATCCGTTCGGGTGCCGGTGTAGGCTACGAGGGGCTGGGTAATCTGTCGCGGGGCGATCGCATCACACGTCGCGGGTCTAAAGGTGGCTGGATCGAAATTGCGGGTATGCCGGAGATGCGTGTATGGATGGAGCGTTCCATGCTGTCTGCTCCTGCCGCCGTGGATTTAACGGCGACGCCGCGACCTTCACCCCCTGCAGACCCCGAACCGACTCCGAGGCCAGAACCACCACCGCCAGCGCCTGAAACGGAGCCCGAACCTGACCCCGCGCCGGTACCTTCTCCGGAGGAGCCGGCGGAACGCCCGACAACGGTAGAAACGCCGCCGGAGTCTCCACGGCCTGATCCTGCGCCAATTGCGCGACCCCGCCCTGTTCCGGTACCTGAGCGGGATCCGGTGCCTTTGCCAGAACGTAGGGTACCATCTGTAGGGCGCCCTGCGGAAGAGCGCACCATGCAACGGGCCGAAGCCCAGGCACTGCTGCCTGCCAGTGCGCGTTTGATCCAACAAGCCCCGCAGGGAGAATCGGTACGTATGCGCGGTATAATACGCCCGACAGGATTTGGCTTGTTTCGCCCTTCGCATTATCGTCTCGTCGAAGGTGGCAATGTGCCGGGAGGTACAACTGCCTATCTAATTTCCGATTCCGTACCACTACCCCGCCTCGTTGGCCAAACAGCAGACATTTCCGGGTTCCGGTTTTGGTTGTTGGGAACACGCGAGCCCGTGATTGTGATACAGACCATTCGAACCTTACGGTAAGCAATGGTAAAAATTGTCTGTACCACAATGCTTTAATGTGTAAGCTGTTACGCTAAAGAATGGCTTTAACAATTGGTAGCGGGCTGGCATGGGCGACTTGAAACAGATAGGTATAGCGCAACGTGGGAGTGTAGCGGACGAAGGCGTGCGCACCGCCGTAGAGTATTTTGCGGAACGGGTTGCGCATGACGTTAACAATCTCATAACCCCCTTGTTGGCCTACCCGGATTTGTTGATTCCGTCTCTGGCCAATGAAAAAAGTGTTGCGATTGTGCGTGCGATGCAGGATGCGGCCCAGCGCGCCTTAGATGTGATGGAACGTTTATCGGCCTTGTCCGGCCGGGGCATGCCGGCAGCGGAATCTTTCGACATGTGCCGAATTGTTTCGCAGGCGCTGGACGCTGTCAAAGCGCAAGCCGATCCGGCAGATGCCATTGTTTTTGAAGAGGTGATAGCAGCAAATCCCACGGTCCATATGCAACGTGAGGTTTTTGTGAGAGCGCTGGAGGCATTGCTCGAAAATGCGATGCAAGCCGTTCGTGGGGTCGATGGTACAAGGAAAATCACGGTTACGGTCGATACGGTAGAGATGGATGGTAGCATAGATGTTGGTGGCGATCACATACCGGAAGGCGTGTATGCTCGATTATCGATTGCCGATACGGGCCTGGGTATGCGCAAGGAAGCCTTGCAACACAGTATTGAACCTTTTGTGTGTGGATTCGAGGAAAAGCGCGGTTGTGGTGCGGGGCTTGGCCTGAGTGTGGCCTATTGTGGCTTGCGGCGAAATGGTGCCTTTTTGGAAATGTGTAGCGCAGTGGATACAGGCACGTGCGCACATGTATATATTCCGGTTCGCAATACCAGCGAAGATGCAAAAGCATACGACCATGATACCGTGGCATCCGAGACCACCAGTGCCTCTTCACAAACGGCTTCTCCCGAAAAGGATGCTTTGGCGGAGACGGCCCGATCCAGCAATGCTACCGACAGCCTGCGTGTGTTGGTCGTGGATGATGAAAGCTCCATTGCCAATTTATTCAAAATGATTTTAGAAAACTTCATTCCCGGCGTCACGGTGGATTGCGCCGGTAATGGTGCTGAGGCGCTAGACCACTTCAAGCGCCTGTATTATCCGGTTCTTGTTATGGATTTACATATGCCGGTCATGGATGGGCAGGCGTCCTTTTTTGAAATTAAGAAATATTGCCAACAGCATCAGCTTGATATGCCTGCTGTTGTGTTCTGTACGGGATACGCACCGCAAGCGCCCTTGCGAAAGGCTATTGAGCCGGAAGGACATCATGTGATCCTCAGTAAACCCGTGCGTAGCGAAACGCTGATTGAAGCCGTGCAGGAACGGTTGCCTTCGTTGTCCATGTCATGAAAGTCCTTCGTACGACATCAGATATGTTGCATGCGCGCTGGCATTGTGGGATGGGTGCTGAGACATCCGTAGGGTTTGTGCCTACAATGGGCTATTTACACGATGGGCATTTGGCGCTCATTCAGTTGGCACGCCGGCGGGCCGCATGGGTGGTTGTGAGCCTTTTCGTGAATCCGACCCAGTTTGGTCCGAATGAAGATTTTGCCCAATATCCGCGGGATGAGAAACGGGATCTGGCATTATGCGAAGAGGCAGGGGTTGACGTTGTCTTTATACCTACCCCCTCTGAGATCTATGCCGCGGATGCTTCGGTTTCGGTGGTTGAAAACCAGCTATCGGAAGGTATGTGCGGCAGCACGCGACCCGGTCATTTCAATGGTGTTTGTACCGTAGTGGCAAAATTATTTCAGATCGTGCGTCCCGACTTTGCTGTGTTCGGACAGAAAGATGCGCAACAGGTCGCAGTAATCAAACGCATGGTGCGCGATTTGTTTTTTTCCGTAGAGATTGTGGTGGGTCCGATTGTACGGGAAAAAGATGGTTTGGCCTTGAGTTCGCGGAATGTATATCTGCATAAGCCAGAACGCGAGCAGGCACTGGGATTATATGCTACCTTGCAGGAAATGCAGGCGCAATGGGAGATGGACATGCGGGATGCGCAAAGCCTGACGGCATGGGGTCGCCAATATCTGGTGGATCACTATCCAGAGGTGGAATTGGAATACCTGGTTATCTGTGATCCCGATTCCTTGTTACCTTGTGCGGATGTCCAGGCGGGCACGCTGATCGCGATTGCTGCGCGCGTGGGACAAACGCGATTGATTGACAATATCCTTGTCGGCACGTAATGCTGGATACTTTTCACGTCGAAGGAGTGTTGTCATGATCCGAGCCGCAATTTTTGATTTAGATGGGACGTTACTGGATACTGAAATTCTGTGGGTGGAAGTGACGCATCAGTATTTGCAGGAATGTGGTTGTGATCCTTCCTATGACGATGTATTGCAAATCGTCTATGGTCGCTCCTGGCGTCAGGTATATGCCGATATCGTAAAAAAATACGATATGGGGCATGTTTCCATCCAAGACATGGATGCAATACTGCTCGGTATGATTCAGAAGCGGAAGTCGCAGCAAGCAAGCCTCGTACTGGAAGGGTCGGTTGCCTTGTTGCGGGATCTGGCCAAACAAATGCCCGTTTGCATCGTGTCCGGTTCTCCGCGAAAGGCGATCGAGGAAGCGATTGCCTTATTGGCGATCGAAAACTGTCTGGCATTTTATATTGGAGCCGAAGAATATCATATTGGCAAACCGGATCCCACCTGCTTCCAGATGGCGATCGATCGTTTGGGGGTGCCTGCTAGGGATTGCGTAGTCTTCGAGGATTCTACCGCCGGGGTGCATGCCGCCAAAGATGCGGGTGCCTGGTGTGTCGCCGTGGCGCGGCCGGGGCGTCCTGCCCAGGATGTCAGCCGTGCCGATCTCGTGCTCGAAGACCTGGGCACATTCGATTTGGCAAGACTATAGAGCGGGATCTGCATCCGTTATGTTTGTGTTGAGGTCCGGCTTGTGGGCAGTGAGGTTGCCAGCGGAGGACAGGTAGCCCGCTTTCGCCGAAAGCGCGGCTTGTCCGTGGGGGCAAGTATTGTCCCAGAGGGGCACGATCTGGCTATACACGATCCACGCGCGAGGCTGCTATCGGCGAAAACAGCCTACAAACAATGAAGGTACAGACTACCCGCACAGGCTACATCCCCAGCGCATTCTGCAAAGCCAGTAATGCATAGGAGGTAGACAAAACCGGGTCGGCTTCCCAGTAGCGTCCGTATTCATTGACCCAGGATCCGTCATCCTTTTGGTTGGATATAATGGTAGCCATGAGTTCCTGTCGCCAGTTGATTTCAGAGCCATCTGCGAGGGTGAGTGTATCGGCGCCATAGAGATCCAATGTGCGGGTTAGAACCATGAGGTAATAAAAGTATCCTCCCATTTCAGATGCTGTGCCCGCTAATTCCGGGTTGCGGTTGGAAACATCGGTTTGCCAATTGTTTTGGATCCAATTGACGGCAGCCTGCACGCGTTCATCTTCCCGGCTTACACCAGCATATAGATAGCTGGCCAGCCCGGCATAGCTCATCGTCAAGGCTGAGCGGTGCCGTTCAATGCCATCTTCATCGGTAAAGGTGCCAAAATCGTCCCGTGCAACGTCAGCGCGATAGGTAAATCCGCCCACTTCTTCCGGGTGATCGGTTGCCCAGGGTTGGTCATTCACATCCGGTAGATTTTGAATGCGCTCGATAAAGCGCGTAGCCGCGGTCCAATTCAAATCGACCGTTGTGCCGCCGGGGCGCAACTCTTCGACGTCTTCGGTGATGCGTATGGCTTCAAAACCGAGATAGGCATTGGATAAATCCGCATAAGAGCGTTCCGTTGGCGGATCGTAGCCCATCCCGCCGAAATGCACGGATTCGCCCAGATACTGGCTACTGGCAAGAAAGGCGCGGGCATCGAGAATCATGGGTACCAGGTTGGTTATGCTGCCCTCCTCGAAAAGCGGGCTTTGCTGTACCTTGTGGAGCGCAATCAGTGCGAGGGCTGTATTATAGTTCGATAAGCCGCCGCCGCGCCTGCCATCGACTTGCTGATAGATTGCGCCTTTGTCGGGACCACTCGTTTTGACGTTCGATAACAGAAAGTCTGTCGCGCGCTGCATGTTGGGTACAAGGTCTTCGCGGCCACTGCGCACCATCGCGGTCAAGGGCAGGGCGGTCAAAGCCGGAAAATTCGTGTTGGACCAGGCACCGGTGTCGCGCTGCAATTCGGCCAGCCAATCGAGTCCGCGATGCATGGCCCGTTCGCCCGCTGCTTGCTGCACGATACTACTGTCGTCCGCATTTTCATCTGCCACCACGAGAGAAGGCACAACAGGAAGAAGCGCCATCGCAAGGATCCCTGCAATAAGACGACCAGAACATTCGGTGGATACTGCCATCATCATAAAACTCCTTTAGGACAAATACTCGCATTACTATTACCCGTAATACGTATCAGAATCTGTCAAACTTAGCCAGACCCTATATCGATTTGATTATAATATCTTGCGTATATTTGTGGTGTTGATATCATATAAATATGAAATCTGGGCCAACAGAAGCCATAGCGCTAGGGAAGCGTATTCGTTTGTTGCGACGCAGTCGGCACTGGACGCAGGCGCAACTTGCTGAAAAGGTAGGTATTCGCACGGGGCCCATGAATTATCTGGAAAACGGGCACCATCTTCCTTCCTTGCCGGTTTTGTGCGAACTTGCTGATATCTTCGATGTAACCGTGGATCAGTTGCTTGGCAAGGAGCCGCAAGCTTATCTTGTGCGGGAGCCTCCAGCGCTCTACGGGCAGCAAGTCCGCCAGAGCGAGGATGTGAAGTGGGTCGGTGCGCAAGACTATCGCGCCCATCATGCCCTGCTTGTGCGATTCGATCCGGTGAAGGAACAGCTCACGGATGCACAGCTCAAGAATCTGGAAGCAGTAATCGATGCCTTTCTGGCACTGGAAGATATCTGCGGGGTTCAGAAGCAAGCGCAGATTCCCTTGCAGATTCGATTGCCCATGCGCGAAGCGGGGTTTGAGCGATATGTGGGGCAAGTGCGTGCATTGCTTGGTGTGAATGAAGCTGTCATTTTCGATTATCTGGAATTGCTGGAAAATGCCGGATTGCGGATCGTATTCCTGCCGCTGGGCGAAAAAATTAAAAGCCTGTCGTGCTATGACCGAGCCAATGCGAACGCATTTATATTTGTAAACAGCGAGGGGCTGAGTCTGGAACGACAGCTTTTTCGCCTCAGTTATGAACTCGGTCGCGTATACCTGTATAATGGCGGGATGCGGGGGGCCATGCACATCGGATCTCTTGACGCGGAACATGCCGCCCGCCGCTTTGCCGCCTTGTTCCTGATGCCCGCCGAAGCCGTGCTCTCATCCGTGCGGCAAGTGGGCGTCGGGCCGGATGAATGGACGTGGGATATGCTCATGCGGCTAAAACATCGGTTTGGCGTGTCTGCAGAAACATTCCTCTATCGACTCGAAGAGCTTGAGTTGATTGCCAAGGCCGTGCGTGCGCGGCTCAAGACGGACATCTATGCCTACTACCAAGCCCATGCCAACGCGGAACCGGATGAATCTCGCCGCATCTTAACGCCCAATGGTCGACTCGGGGATCTGGTGCTTTCCGCTGGCATTCGTGCCCCTGAGCATGCCGAATTTGCTGAAATCCGTCAGCTTCTGAAAACACGCAAAATCAAGATGCCATGAATGCACAGAACAAACAAAGCGATCAGATGCATGTAGCAAGCTCAGGCGAGCTACGCGGCGTCTGCCGACTTGTTTCGTTCGCTATAGTAAGCGGGATCTCGCGCAGTGTAGCATCAGGTTCTGATGCGCAACAAGAAATGTATGGAAGGATCTATACATGAACTTAACCAATGAGCGCAAATTGGCCGCGCGGGCCAAGGAGCTTGGTGAAAGCGCAGATCCTTCCGCCTTCGCCGAGCTGGCAGAATTGGCGCGCTCCGAGTCTGCTTTGGTGCGGCGGTTGGCAGGCTCCGCGCTAGGCAAGCTGGCAGGCATTGTGGAGGCACCTGCGGCAGTGGAGATTCTGCTGCGCCACCTTGCCGACCCCCATCCGCAAGTGCGCCAATATGCGGCAAAAGCTTTGGGAGCATACGGCACTGCCGCCGAAAAGGCTTTGCCTGTATTGCGCGATCTGTTCCGTAACCCTGCTGAAAAGGATTATGTGAAACGGAGTGTTGCGGCGGCAGGCAAAACGATCCGTGCTGCATTGGAGCTGGCCGAAAGCAATACGGTGCGTATTTGCAGCCGATGCAGCAAAGCGGTGGAGCCGGATGAATATGCCCGCAGCCAGCGTTTTTTCCAGCGCACGTATTGCGACATCTGTTTCGACCAGACTGCCACCGCACGCCGCAACAAGGAAACCCAGATCGAGGACAAGAAAAACATCCGCACGCTCGACGGTACGCTGGTGCAGTCCGATGGCGAGCGACGCATCGCGGAATGGCTGTCCGCCAAAGGTATCGCCTATCGTTACGATGCGCGGCTGCGCATTATCGAAGGCTTCCAGATTCGCCCCGATTTCTATCTACCCGAATACGATGTATACATCGAGTATTGGGGCATGGACACCCCCCGCTACAAAGCCGGCATGTATCTGAAACAGGACCTATACATGCACGCCGGCAAACGCCTCATCTCCCTCTTCCCCGCAGACAAAGCCAGGCTCGATGAGAAGCTGGGGGAGAAGTTGAGGCATATGCTAACAAGGAAAGAACAGACAGGAGCCACCCCATGAAATACTATGCACATAGTCTGAAAGACCAGCCGCCGGAAAAGGCCAGTGGGAGGACGTGCTATGCGCGCGAAAATCAACTTCTCGCGGAGCATCTTCTCAGTGTGGCCAAACATGCAGGCATCTTTGGCCGCTCATTCGGATGTGAATATATTGCGTATTTGGCTGGCTTGCTTCATGACTTGGGGAAATACACTAAGCAGTTTCAAGACTATCTTGAAAAAAGCTTGCGGGGAGAAAAGGTAACGCGCGGAGAAGTAATTCATGCCTTACAAGGCTCGAAATACGTAAATAAGGTTATTAATGACGCTGCTATATCAGATATTTTGGGCAATATCATTGCAAGCCATCATGGAGGCTTGTTTGATACCTTGAGCGATGGACAGAGAACCCTATCGACGAAAACAAATTCCAATGAAGGCAGGTTAAGTTACGATGAGGCCATAGCAGCTTTTGCTCCGGCTATTGAAGAAACGGCTTTGCAGAGAGAGATTCAGGATATTCTGGAACATTGTCATTATTGTGAACTCAATAACCGTGCATTTATGCTGCATCTTGTGACGAAGGCTCTTTTCTCATGCTTAGTGGATGCTGATCGTTGTGATTCTGCCGGAATACCATTTGCTGGTCCCCAGCCTAATTGGAAGAGCGCGTTGAAGAACTTAGAGCAGTTTCTCGCTAATCGTGAGATTGAGAGTCCAATTGATCGGATTCGACAGCGCATATCTGACCAGTGCGGGAAAGCGGGTTCAAGGGAACAGGGAATATACACATTATCAATTCCCACGGGCGGCGGAAAAACCCTCTCAAGCTTACGTTTTGCTCTGGAGCATGCGAAGCGGCATAGCTTACAAAGAATTATCTATGTTATTCCATACCTATCCATTCTGGAGCAAACGGCAACTTCGATTCGTGAGGCCCTTGGTGATACTTATAATGAACTTATTTTTGAACACCATTCAAATATAGACGTGCATACAGATGACGATGATGACGAACAGCAATATCGTCTACTCTCATCCCGTTGGGATAGTCCGATTATACTGACAACCATGGTTCAGTTTCTGGAAACAATCTATAGCAATAAAGCATCTCGATTGAGAAAATTTCACAATATGTCAAACGCAGTTCTGATATTTGATGAAATTCAATCTCTACCTATCAAATGCGTTCATTTGTTTAATGAGGCGGTCAATTTCCTTCGGCATTTTGCCAAGTCTAGTGTCTTGCTTTGTACTGCCACACAACCGCAACTGCACAAGACTCTGCGTCCTATCCTGTTATCTCCGAGTGCAGAAATCGTTACAATAACCTCCGAAGAAAACCAGGCATTTGAGCGAGTTATTCTTGATGACAAAACAAAATACCCAATGAATCATGAGGAAATAGCAGCACTTGCCCAAACACAGATTGAAAAAGGAAAAAGCGTGCTCGTGATTTTGAATACTAAACGTGATGCCTTGGGGGTCTACACAGCATGCAAACCGATGAATTGCGAAAAAACGTTTCTGACAACGGATCTTTGCCCGGCTCATCGTATGGAGAAACTTGAGTGCTTGCGCGAATCCCTGTCTCCCGAAAACAAACGATTAACCCTTTGTGTTAGCACACAACTAATTGAAGCCGGTGTGGATGTATCATTCGAGTGCGTTATTCGAGCGCAAGCTGGGTTTGACAGCATTGTTCAGGCAGCAGGCCGTTGTAACCGGCACAAGGAAAGCCCAACTCCCCAGACCGTGTTCGTTGTGAACGTAAAGGATGAAAAGCTTTCGCGTTTACCAGAAATACAAGACGGGAAGAATTGCACGTCCAGAGTTTTTCGCGAATATGCGGGAGAAAACCTCTTGGATGACGAAGTTATAAAGAGATTCTATGAATATTACTTTTATTCACAGAGCAAGAAGATGGACTACAGCATAAAAAACAAGAGGGTCTCCATTTTTAGTTTACTCAACGGTAATCCTATTGGAATGGTTGCTTACCGGGATCGAAACGGTCAAGTTTACAAAGGGTTACCAAGTGCTTTTCAGACTGCTGCAGATGCTTTTTCTGTGATTGAGGGCAATCAGATTGGAGTTGTCGTTCCGTACGGAGATGCCACGCTTCTTGTTTCTCAATTTACCAGAACGTATGAGTTGCAAGAGAAATTGAGAATTTTAAAACGGCTGCAGAAATATAGTGTCACAATTTATGCGGAATCCCTTGTGTCCATTAGACAGGCGGTTGATATTGTCGAAGACACATTCTATGTATTAAGTCCTGATTATTATGATTCTGAGGTGGGCCTGAAGCGAGAAGCCATGATGTCGCTTTTAAACGTATGAACCGCAGTATGAAAAGAGGTACAGATGAATAAGAAACGAAACTCAATTGAGTTTAAGGTTTCCGGAAAATATGCCCTATTTGCTGATCCGGTAACACGAGTGGGAGGTGAAAAATTCTCATACCAGATACCAACATATCAGGCGCTCAAAGGTATGGCGGAAAGCATATATTGGAAACCGACTTTCATCTGGTACATTGATGCAGTCCGGGTGATGAAAAAAATACAAACGGAATCCAAGGGGGTTAAGCCCATAAAACTGACTGGGGGCAATGACCTTTCATTTTACACCTATTTGCGTGATGTGGAATATCAGGTGATTGCTCATTTCGAATGGAATGCCAATCGCAAAGATCTTAGCGAGGACAGAGATGAGAATAAGCATCATAATATAGCGAAACGGTGCGTTGAAAGAGGCGGACGCAGAGATGTCTTTTTAGGAACCCGCGAATGCCAAGCTTACGTAGAACCATGTGTGTTCGGCGAAGGTAATGGCGATTATGATCAATACGGAGAAATCGACTATGGGATACAGTTTCACGGATATGATTATCCGGATGAAACAGGAAAAGAGGAACTTGTTGTTCGATTGTGGAGGGCAGTCATGAAAGATGGCGTAATTGAGTTTCTGATGCCCAGCGAATGTTCACCGGCCATGCGGCGGTTGGTTCGACCAATGTCGGCAAAGCAGTTTGAGAGTGCTCGGAACTTCTCGTCAATTAATGAAGATCAGAGTTTGGCGGAGGTAATACAGGAGAAATCGTCATGAGTTTTTGGCAAAACCTTGCATCGAGTTACGATGCTAATGCAGACGCGCTAATAATGGACTATCCTCTTTCGACGACTTCTATTTCCAACAATGGGGATTTAATCGCTGTGATCGTTATTGACGGTGATGGACAATTTGTCCGCGTTGATACGATTGAAAAAGCTAATCATAAAAAAGGCGTTGAAACCATTCATATTTGTTTGCCCGTTACGGAGAGAAGCATGGCTCGCGCAAGCACGATCGAACCGCATCCGCTTTTTGATCAGTACGAATATCTCCAAGGATCTGGCAAGAAGTTTGATGCATATTTCGACAATCTTACCAGACTTGCCGAGTCAGAATATGCCACGCCACAAATACAGGCAATTCATAAGTATATCTCGAAACGCGAAGTTGCAGCCGATTTGGCTGGGATCAAAACCACTAGCAAAACTAATATCATCTTCGAGGTTGAGATTACTGGATCAGCAAAAGTGAAGGTTTGGGAAGACGGCGAGACGTTGTCGGCATGTCACCAATTTCTCATGTGTGAAAAAGAACGGGTTGCGGAAATCAAGCAAGAAGCTATTAAAACTCTAGCGGAGAATCAAAAGCTCACGCCAAAGGAAAAAAAGGCGTTGAAAGAGCAGGCCGCGAGTCCAGATGCCCGGGTTCTTGATTATATATCGGGAAATAATCAGCTTTCTGCGGTTTTTCATCCCAAGAAAATTTCGAATGCTTCAGCGAACGCTAAACTGATATCGGTTCCGGCCGACAAGGGTTTTTTTACGTATCAGGGAAAGTTTGGTTGTGCAGCGGAGGCAGTTTCGATTGGTTACGAAAGTACCCAAAAAGCGCATCAATTCTTGCGGTACCTAATATCGGACAGAGCCTACGTGTGTGGTGAACAGGCCATTTTCTCTTACACCATTGGAAGCATGGAAAAACTGTTGCCTCCTCCGGTTGAGGACAACGCTATTTGGTCACTATTAAAGGGACCGACGTTGTTATCCCAAACAGACTTATCGGCTAGCCTCCGAGCTGAAACCGGCATCGATTATGCAGAAGAAATGCGGCGCGCGTTATCTGGATATGGTAATGCTGAGAAATTAGTAGCGTACGCCAAAACGGCTGTTGCCGTCTTGGACGCAGCAACGACGGGCCGTTTGTCGGTGACATTCTATCGAGAGCTTGATCGGAATGATTATCTAGAGCACATAGCAAGATGGCATAGAACGTGTAAATGGCGGCAGGCATTTTGGGACAGAAACGAAAATCGATATGTTTCTTACATAGGGGCTCCGTCTGCGGATAAAATTATCGAGGCAGTGTATGGAAGACCGCGTGGGGCTAACGATGCAAACTACATCAAGATAAAAAAAGCGGCACGAGAAAGATTGTTAAGATGCATTTTCGATGGGGCTCCACTGCCCTTTGATTATGTGACTGCTTCTATCCGAAGAACCTCAAACCCAATGAGTCTCAAGAATGACGGCAAATTCGATCGTGCTTCTTTTGATCGTGTAATTGCCACCACATGCGCTTTGGTTAGGAAACATCAACAACAACACAACAGGGAGGATTACGCATTGAGTATTGAATTAAATCGAACTGACCGAGATTACCTCTACGGCAGGTTGCTCGGTGCGGCTGATAAACTGGAGGAATATGCTCTATACAAGAAGGGTAACGCTCGTACAGTGACCGCAGCTATCAGGCATATGTTGGCTTTTTCGCAACATCCGTTCAGAACTTGGCAGACCATTCACGGCTGTTTGAATCCCTACATTCAGGCAGCAGGCAAAGGTTATGCATACCGTGAAATTCAGGAGATCACGAAAAAGTTTATTCCTGGTGATTTCGAAAAGGACACTCCGCTGAATGGTTCGTATCTGATTGGTTATTACCATGAACGTGAACACATAGACTCAATGGTGAAAAAGGTTAACGCAAATAATTTGCAGGAAGAACATCAAGACCTAGAAACGGAGGAAGAAAATGAGTAGCACACTTAGCAGACAGCCAGCCTTAAATCGTAAGATTGACTTTGCGGTTATCATTTCCGTAGCTCGCGCGAATCCCAATGGAGATCCTTTAAATGGGAATCGTCCGCGTCAGACATATGACGGGTACGGAGAAATCTCTGATGTCTGTCTGAAACGAAAGATACGCAATCGGTTGCAGGATATGGGCGAGCAGATTTTTGTTCAGTCTGATGATTATCGCGCACCGGGGGACAATTATCGTTCTCTCAATGATCGCTTTAAGGCAGCAAAACTTAAGGCACCAAGAACGGAATCTTGCGAAAAATGGTTTGATGTTCGGGCATTTGGACAAGTTTTTGCTTTTTCCAAGAAAGGTGCTGGTAAAAAGGGAAGCGACGCTGATGCTTCTGGAGAAGACTCAGATGCGGTATCTGTCGGCATTCGGGGACCAGTTACCATTCAAAGCGCATTCAGTGTTTCCCCGATTGTGCCAGACAGTATCCAGATTGTGAAAAGTGTAAACTTGGAGACCAATAAGAAAGACCCCGACAAGAAGGGTGCCGATACGATGGGAATGAAACATCGTGTTGATAAAGGTGTTTATGTGACTTACGGCGCCATTAATACCCAGTTAGCAAGCAAGACCGGATTTTCGGGAGCTGATGCAGAGAAAATCAAAAAGGCATTACAGTCTATGTTTGTCAATGATGTGTCATCAGCTCGTCCGGAAGGGAGCATGGAGATCAAGAAAGTGATATGGTGGGAACATAACAGTCCTTTAGGGCAGTATTCTTCGGCGAAAGTGCATAGAACCTTAACTGTCAATGAGGATGGCACTTATACATTGGCTCGACTTGAGGGACTAAAACCAGAGGAACTCGAGGCACTGGAAGGTGATGCCTTGCAGGAAAATTTTGCTTCCTAGCGTTGAATTGATCGAGATGTTGTAGGGGGTATATGGATCGGGCCATTGAAAAGGCGTTGTCTGCCCGGGCGGTGGAGCTCGGGCGGGCAGGCGATCCGGCAGGGATGCCGGAGCTGCTGAAATTGCTAGCAAAGCCTTCGGGGCAGGTGCGGCGGTTGGCCGTGTCGGCCATCGGCAAGCTGGCGGGGCTGGCAGATGCCCGCGATGCCGTGCCCGCTCTGCAGGCGCGTCTGCTGGATGCGCATCCGCAGGTGCGGCAGTATGCCATTAAGGCGTTGTCGGCTTATGGCGTGGC
>PXBF01000025.1 GCA_003567005.1 PVC group bacterium | reverse complement strand
GAGCCGGTCCAGAATTGTTGCGGGCGAGAATGCTACCGTTCCGCCACACAGATTGAGGCAGAGCCGATTTAAGGGCAACGCGACACTGAAGCCTTGCAGCGTGGCGCGCACCAGTTCTGATCTGCAAGGGTTCGAAACCCCCATGGCCCCATGCGCCTTTGCCAGCGTGGCAACGCGGCGTGTCATGGTTGCGACTGCCAAGCGCCCTGCATGATCCGCGATATACTCTGCCACCATGGCCGGGGTTGCGGGTAATGTCCCGCCCCAGTCATGGAAATGCGCCAGATCAGACTGATAGGCTCTGACCGTGTTCGCGGATACAGACGCGCTGACCAGTTCGGCCACGTGATCAGGGATCGCAGGTTGGTCTGGTTCGCGTCCATTCTGGGAAGTGATGATATCATCACTTTCGCTGGAAGCGGTTCCACCGACCCCCAACGTGATCCGCGATAATGAAGGGTTATCCGAGGTTAGACGCTCAAATTTCATGGCGCTGCCCTTTCAGGATCGCGGCGCGGATACGGTTCAGAACCGGGATATCCTCGCGCATGAGTTCCAGCGCCTTCACGGCCAGACCGGGGTCAACCCCCAAGGTTTCAAACATAAGCTGACTGCGCAGGCGGTCGCAAAGATCACCGCCCACGCGCTGGATCAGCTGGCCACCTTCCACGCGAAACAGCACTTGCCCCAGAAACCGAACCCGGTTGGCAGGGGGTAGGACAGCACTGGCGAATTCACCAACCCCGGTTCGGGCCATCAGCAACCGGGTCAGCGCCTGCTTCCCCTCGCGTGTGAACATGTCGAGTGCCCAACCCGGTACGCCATGGATCATCAGCTCTGGGGGAAGGGGGTCATCGACAACCCCGCTGCGCAATCCGTTTTCCAATGCCAACAGCGCCACCAGCGGCGGCAGGGGTTCACAGGTCTTGCGATAGCCTATCCGGCAGATTTCCAAAGTGCTGGGCGCGACCCCAAGCTCTGCCAGCAGGGCAAAGGTTTGTTCGGTGTTGCCTTTGCGCGCTGGAAGGCTTCCCCCAGGTCGGTCTGTGCCGATCAGATATAGCAAGGCCAATGCGCGGCGGTGCAGACTGGGGTCATGTCTGACAATCCTCTGCAACTGTGCATCCGGCAGCTTGGCCAACTGCAAGCGATCCTGCGCCAAGGATGGCAGAGCTTCCAACGTCATGAACAGATCATCAGAGGCGCGAGATTTCCGGGCACGGCACAGGGTCTCGACTGCGAAAGAGGCGACAGCCCATTCCCCGCCAAGGTTGGCCCGGTAGCGTTTCCCAGTCAGGGCCGCGCTGACAAGCTTCAGGGCGGGCAGATCGGCGATCCCGACATCCTCGAAGGCGATTCCCCCGATGCGCCGCCAGAGCCGTTCTAGGGCGCTGTGGTGCAACGAAGCGGCGGCTTGCAGGGCTAGTTGGGTTTCCCCACGCCGTACCGCCTTCTGCAAAAGTGACATCGCAACGTAAGGTGAAATCCGCAGGGGCGCACAGGCTGGCACACGGTCGCGCGCGGCGAGCTGGTGCATCAAATCCAAGCGAAAGCGGGCAGCAAGGTCTTCTGTCATCTGATCCTCCGTGATCGCGGAGGTCATGATCGTCAGACCCAAGAATAGCGTAACCCATTGATCAGCAATGAAAAGGCGAAAGCCGATTACGGGCTCCTGTTTTCGGTACTGCGCAAACTACGTAATATGGCACCTACTGGTCGTCACGGTGGGCGGAATCGGACCTCCGCTGCTCTTTACCCTTAGAAATGTTGCGCGCAGTGAAGCAGACTTTCCAAAGACGAGGGGGGAACGAGTTTGGCGAACGTATGCCAGTCTTGATAATTGTTCTAATCTCCGCCAGTCTTGGTCAGACAAAACTGAAAAATTTGGAGCGGAGCAAGAATGGACTTCCCAATCGAATATGATACCGAACGATGCTTGCTTTTTTTAGGTTCAGGCTTTTCGGCAGCTGCCACTAATAAAAGGTCTGGCAATCCGCCAGTTGGAAACGGTCTTCAGCGATTAATCCTGTCCGAGATTGGTGAAAGCGATGCGGATATCGATCTAAAAGACGCTGCGTCTTATGCGTCCAACAGAGGGTTAAACTTGTATGGTCTGTTGCACGATTTTTTTGTTATTACAGGACTGAATGACGATCAAAAGACGATCTTGGGGAAGCGGTGGAGAAGGATCTATACAACAAACTACGATGATGCTGTTGAATTTTTTGAAAAATGCGTGGAAGCAAGAAGTCGAAGGCTAAGCTTTTCTATAGATGATGAAAGACCGCGCAAATTGCCAGCAAACAGCGTGGTGCATTTACATGGCTACATCCATGCTTGTGATCCAAAAAACGTCCTTTCACAACTTGTGCTCGACCACCGCTCATATGCAGAGCAGGCAGCATTGGATAGCCCTTGGTGGGATCAATTTGAACGAGACATACAAGGGGCTCAATGGGTATTTTTTGTAGGATACAACTTGAACGACTTCGCTGTTGCGAAATACCTAACAAAAGACCCACGAATTTCCCAGAAGACTAGATTTGTATTACGCAATTCCGCCTCTGACTACATTATCGACAGGCTAAAGGGTTATGGCACTGTTGATACATTTGGGACTGCCGGTTTTGCCAATTCCTGCGCCAAAGCCAAGAACAGTGATCCAATCAGTGACTTTCAACAGCTTCGTGCCTTCCGATTGATCGACCCTTACAAAGACAACAAGTCTGTGGCTCGACCAACTCCAGTTGAAATTGAAAACTTCCTGACTAGAGGCAGCTACAATTTCCAATCCTTGTCCTCGACCTACCCCAGAGCAGAGCTTGCGCTGCCGCGTGCATTAAAAATGCGCGAAGCTACGGAAGCACTTTCAGAGTCAAATACGCTGTTAATTCATTCTCGAACTGCCAACGGAAAGAGTATCTTCGCTGATATGCTCAGCCTCGAACTATCGTCCGCTGGTAAGATTTGTGTGCGATATACAAGTCACAGCGACATCCCACCATCAGAGATTGATTTTCTTTCTCAAGTGAAGGATCTTTTTGTGTTTTTCAGAAATTATGACGATGTGGTGGCGGTGTCCGACGAAGTTTCCGAATTGCGAACAAACGCGACCTTCATTGTTGAAATTAACACCGGTACAGATCAAGTTCGTCGCAGCGAAGTGCATAGTTACTTGCCGAGTCCGATTAGTCGGTTAGATCTAAACCCATTTGAAAGACGAGATCGACAAGACTTTCGAGAACTTCTGTCGCGTTCGGGCATCCCATCAGACGGACTTGACCTCAAAGGCAATGGCAGCACTGAGTTGCGCGATCATCTAATAGATTTGTTGAACAGCCCATATGTGAAAGAACGTTTGAGCAATGCTATAAGGCCGTTGCTGAACGATAGGGAAGCGATGAAGGTGATTGCGACTGCTTGTGTAATGAGAGCATTTTCAATTCATGTTGGAACAGATTTCATCCGCGCGATTACAGGTGGTGATCCGTTTGATATACTTTTGAAAAATGAGGTCGCAGCTTTTGAGTTTGGCGCTTTGACTCCAGATGCGCTTGCATTGCACTCGGCGGTTTTCAGCGAGTACTTTTTGAAAGAACATGTTGGTCCGCACGGCATAATTAGCGTCATTTGTCGGCTGGCTTTAGAGGCGGCTAAGCGCAAGAAAAATGGCGCGAGCCTTGGTTCCCAACGAAGCCGTGAAGCCCGCAAAGCGCTTGGCTCTCTTCTCCAATATGGAAGAATATCATCTCTGCTTGGCAACGCCCCAAGGAAACGGAAGGCAATAACTGACCTTTATGAAACACTGCGCGAAAATATCTTAGTCAATAATGAACCGCTGTTTTGGTTGCAATACAGCATATTTATGCAAGATGTGGGTAATTTCAGTATGGCACGAAATCACTTAGAGACTGCATATATAAGGGCCGAGGCGACAGAAGGCTTCCGAACTTATCAACTAGATACGAATTATCTTAAGCTAATTCTTCAAGCGCCAGCGGATGAAAAAGATTTCCCAGGCGACACCGAGACTCTTTTTGATCTTATTGACAAGGTACATGAAATGTTGACGGCACCTGATCACCGTGTCCATGCAATTCGAGTTCTTGAAGATATTAATATATTCTGCGTCAATCACGGCAAAGATCTTTCGGATGGAGAACGTCAGCGGCTATCCATACAGTGCTTTGGAATCGTAAAGACACTGGAGGCATTAGATACAAGTATTAGAATCGAATTTAACACCGAAAGGTCAAGATCCGCTGTCGAGAAGGCCATTGCTTTGATAGCGGCGGGTTAATAGTTATTCACGATCAATTAGTCCCGATAAGCAAATCTCTTTTAAATCGAATTCTCTAAAGTGTTGCTGTTAGAACTCGCGGAGCTAAACTTTGAGATTAGGATATCGTCACAGCTGCACAATGCAGGACGCTCGGCAAAAGAAATGAAGATTTTTTTGAAATCATAATACCTCGATAACAACAAGAGTCAGCAGCATAATGATACCAAGTACTGTCAAAACAGTCACCCAAGCGGGATCCTTGCTTTTATCACCTTTAGACACCTCTCTTTCTTGCTTGAACCGCAAATCATCTTCTACTCTTCTTTTCTCTTCATTTTTCCATCTTTTATGCTCTTGCTTTTTGACTTGTGCGGCCAATTCATTGGTGACAGTCAACTCTGCCTTGATGCGAGCAAAACGATGCTTGATGTAGGCTTTTCTGATGGCGCCATCATCATCGCCACTCTCTTCAATTGCCCTTGCTTGTGCTGCTTTATCCAATCGCCCGCTTTCAATCTCCTCATAAATGCGCGCGTACATCTCATCTTCGATCAGGCGGTCAACGGATGATGCTGTAGAAAATGGGTTTCTCATTACTTTCCTCCGGGCGTCATATCAGCCGACATTCCCCAACTGGCATGCCATCTGAAGTCAAAATTGCCTGAGTCTGCGCGCTGGACAAGTGCTTTTCGATCCTAACAGTGTCTGCGGTCTCGCAAACGCCTTTAGTTGGGCGGATCAGAGGTATCTGAGTGCTTCTGATTCCAGTTGTTCCCCTCGGTCATCGAATTCCCTTGTGCTTCACAATGTTTGGTTCACATCGCTGCACGCGAAGCTGCGCGACAATGTTGGCACAGAATAAGTGATTCTTGCCAGTGCTAGGAGGTGGGGATGGGTGGCCAAGTGCAGATATCGACACTTGATATAGTGCTCCCGCCGACATGTGTACATTTGTCCCGGAACACCTACAACCGGCAGCCTTGATCAACGCGCATCTACTCCTGAGTCAGTGTGTCCCAGAGTTGTCCCTCTGAAGGGTTCAGAGACGTCTTTGGGCTGGATTCAGGTACCAACCCCGGTTGGCTGTTGTCGTATTTCTGGGGAAGGGGTGCTTCACCCGTTTTGGGCGAAGCGTAACTTGCTGAAATCATGATTTATTTAGATTCTGTCCCGATGTGCTTGGAATTGTCGCAGGGGACACCGACTCGCTAGGGAAGCGGCATGATCAAGGCTCATATCTGATCAGTGACTGGGGGAGAGGGAACCCCTCGAGCATCGTACGACCGGGGGTAGGCCATCCCATTACACCGGGTCAATCCGCCGTGCCTGCTTGTCTGCAACGGGAGTGGGCAAAAGCTGGTGGTCAATCAAGCTGCCCGCTTTGAGACGCCTAGCCTTCCGTCAAGCACAGCGGCCCGAGTGACGGCAACCCGATG
>PXBF01000118.1 GCA_003567005.1 PVC group bacterium | reverse complement strand
GCTCGCACGGCCAACATCGTCGGCAAGGGGCTTTATGCAGCAAAGCAACGTTGTGCTTGTATGCACAACTGATGATCCTGTGGATTCGCTGGAGCACCATAAGACGGTTGCTGCGGATGAGAGTTTTTCCACAAAGATGCTTCCAACGTGGCGTCCAGACAAGGTTTTTGCTGTACAGCGTCCAGACTTCTTCAACAATTGGGTGGACGCGCTTGCTGCGTGCACCGATATCAAGATCGATGGTGTTGCTGCGCTTCTAGCTGCTTTACAGAAGCGCCACGATTATTTTCATGCCGTTGGGTGCCGCCTTTCTGACTATGGGCTGGAAACCGTTGTTGGGGAATCGGTTAATGACAATACGATTGAAGCTATTTTTTCGAAAGTACGGGGTGGTGAGTCTGCAACGGATACGGAGAAGTGGCAATTCCAGTCGGCTTTGCATCATGCTTGCGCGCGTATGGATGCTGCCAGCGACTGGACAATGCAGATTCATTTTGGCGCGATGCGTAATAACAACACACGAAACTTCAAGGCGCTTGGGCCGGATACGGGCTTTGACAGCATCGGCGATTGGCCTATTGCATCGGGGTTGTCTCGTTTTCTTGATCGGCTTGATCAGGATGACGCCCTCCCGCGCACAATCCTGTACACATTGAATCCGCGTGATAACGAGATTATCGGCACCATGCTGGGTAATTTCATGGGCGGGGGTACGCCTGGCAAGCTGCAATTCGGGAGCGGTTGGTGGTTCAATGATCAACTCGATGGTATGCGCAGGCAGATGGACGCGCTGTCCCAGCTTGGATTGTTGCGCCGGTTTGTGGGAATGCTCACGGATAGCCGTTCGTTCTTGTCTTACACACGTCATGAGTACTTCCGGCGGCTGCTATGCAACATGTTAGGCGCAGAGGTCGAGTCCGGTTTGTTGCCCGATGATATTGCGCTTATTGGGCAAATGGTAGAGGATATCAGCTACCGTAATGCCGCAAGTTACTTTGGCTTTGATCTACCGCAACCCTAATCTAATCGCTCATTGCCTTGCAGGGAGGGGCGTCGCTTTGCGGGCCTACGCAGGTATTGGGCCGCTATCACTCTCGCTTATTCCGAATAAGCATTATTGGCTGGTATCTATCCGTTGTGGTATCCTGTGCACGTGTACACTACAGGTTGCGTTTGGTGCCGTAAATCATATCGGATAATTTTTTTGCTATTTGTATAGATCGAGGCCGATTTTCTGGGGAATTGCGATCTCTGACGTTGATTGTTCCATGCGCCCACTTTTTTTTGTTGCGACAACTACAGGTAGTGGTACTAGTGTGTTGTTTATACAAAATATAGTGTTTTTTGTGGGGCGTGCATAAACTGTTGTAATAAAGGAGGTTACATGTTGGAAGTTAAGGAGACCGCAACTGTAGAGGATAAGCAGGTATCTGAATCCATCGAAACGGCTCGTACGAGGGCAGCAACGAGTCGCAAGCGCAAGACCAAGACCGACCGTGGTGCCGGTTTGAAAATAGCGCGGGTTTTCTCGAAACAGCCTGGCGAACCTTTTGCCGGCATTGAGTGGGAGCGCCGTCACGCAGAAATCAGTGATGGAAAAGGCAAAAAAGTTTTTGAGCAGGATGATGTGGAAGTCCCGAAATTCTGGTCCATGCTTGCAACGAATGTTGTTTCCTCAAAGTATTTTTACGGGGCTATGCACACAGATGAGCGCGAATATTCGGTTCGTCAGCTTGTACATCGGGTTGCACGTACGATTGCCGACTGGGGGTTGCAAGATGGCTATTTTGCCACACCGGAAGATGCCGAGACCTTCTATGATGAATTGGCCGCCATGTGCGCCAACCAGTACGGATCCTTTAATAGTCCTGTGTGGTTTAATGTGGGACTATACGATGTTTATGGCCATACCGCACCTTCGACCAGTAGCTACGCATGGGATGCTGAAGCTGGTTCTTGCGAGTTGGCTGGAGACACCTACAAGCGGCCACAGGCCTCAGCTTGTTTCATCCAGTCCGTAGACGATAACATGGAAGATATTATGCGCCTGGCGTCCACCGAAGCCATGCTCTTCAAGCATGGCTCAGGCACAGGCACAGATTTAAGCACATTGCGGAGTAGCCACGAAAAACTTTCTGGCGGCGGAACGCCCTCTGGTCCATTGAGTTTCATGCGGGTTTATGATCAGGTGGCTGGGGCCATCAAGTCTGGCGGAAAAACGCGCCGTGCAGCAAAAATGCAAAGCTTGAAGATTCATCACCCGGATATTGCTGATTTCATCAATTGCAAACTCCGGGAGGAAAAGAAGGCTTGGGCCTTGATTGATCAAGGCTATGACGGTTCCTTTGGTGGCGAGGCCTATGATTCGGTCATGTTCCAGAATGCCAATACTTCGGTGCGTGTGACGGATGACTTTATGACGTCTGTGGAGCATGATGGTGATTGGCAGACGCGCGCTGTCATCTCGGGCAAGCCCGTGCAAACGCTCAAGGCCCGCGACTTGATGAACCAGATCTCCGAGGCCGCGCATGTTTGCGGCGATCCCGGGCTGCAGTACGATAGTACGATTAACCGTTGGCATACCTGCAAGAACAGTGGACCGATTAACGCGAGTAACCCTTGCTCGGAATACATGTTCCTGGATGACAGTGCCTGTAATCTTGCCTCAATCAATCTGATGAAGTTTGTGAACGAGAAAGGCGAGTTTCAAGTAGAAGCATTCAAGCATGCCGTGCGCATCTTTATCATTGCACAGGAGATTCTTGTCGATAGTTCAAGTTATCCAACGGAACGAATTGCACTAAATTCACATTTATATCGTCCGCTTGGATTAGGCTATGCCAATCTGGGCGCGTTATTGATGCGTCTTGGTTTGGCGTATGATAGTGATGCCGGTCGTGCATATGCGGGTTCGATCACCGCTCTGATGACGGGGCATGCTTATGCGATCAGTCAGGATCTGGCTGCCGTCCAAGGACCGTTCGAGGGTTGGAGCGAAAACAGTAAAAGCATGGCGGATGTGATGCGTATGCATCGGGATGCCGTGGATCACATTGAGCCGAAGCTTGCGCCACGCTCCATTCGGGCCGCCGCTAGCGAATGCTGGGACAAAGTTGTAAGCAATGCCAGCAAGGGATTCCGCAATGCGCAGGTCACCGTGTTGGCTCCGACCGGCACCATTGGCTTCATGATGGATTGCGACACGACTGGCGTCGAGCCGGACATTGCCTTGGTCAAATACAAGCAGCTTGCTGGTGGTGGCATGATGAAAATCGTGAACCGGACGCTGGGGCCTGCTCTTGCCAAACTTGGTTACACGGCTGACGAAACAGCAGCCATTGTCAACTATGTGGATGCGAATGATACGATCGAGGGCGCTCCAGGGCTGAAGGATGAGCACCTGCCGGTATTTGATTGCGCATTCAAGCCCGTTAAAGGCAAACGTAGTATTCCCTACATGGCACATTTACGTATGATGTCGGCGGTGCAGCCTTTCCTGTCCGGTGCCATCAGCAAAACGGTGAATTTGCCGCCAGAAGCCACGCCCGGTGATATCATGCAGACCTATATGGAGGGGTGGCGATTGGGGCTCAAAGCGGTGGCGGTATACCGCGATGGTTCCAAGCGGACCCAACCGCTCTCCACGGACAGCGGGCAAAATACAGAAAAGACGGAGGCAAATCCTGATTCAGATATGGTTCTGAACGAGGCACGGCGTTCGCCGTTCCGGCGTCGCATGCCGGCAACACGTAACTCTCTGACCCATAAGTTCGAGGTGGCAGGGCACGAGGGCTATTTAACTGTTGGTATGCATGAAGATGGGAGTCCGGGCGAGCTGTTTATTACAATGGCCAAAGAAGGCAGCACGGTTGGTGGTACGATGGATGCATTCGGAACCGCTATTTCCCTGTGTTTGCAGTATGGCGTTCCCGTCCGCGAATTGTGCCAGAAGTTTGCGCATAGCCGCTTCGAACCCAGCGGATTTACAAAAAACCCAGATATTCCGATGGCCAAATCGCTGGTCGATTACATCTTCCGTTGGTTGAACATCACATTCCCGAATGGGCATTTTGGCGGTGAGCGTCCGGTGGCGCAACCACGCGAGCAGGCCCGCCCTGTCGCTGGACCTGTGACAGGGGAGGCGCAGCGGGTAGATGACCAGTTCGAGCATTTTACCGAAGATGCCCCTGCATGTGATGTCTGCGGATCCATTACCGTTCGCAATGGAGCTTGCTATCGCTGCTATAACTGCGGCAGCTCAATGGGATGTTCCTGATATAGATACATCGTTGGTTGTGCGGCGCATCTGCTTTGCAGATGCGCCGCATTTTTTTGCTTGCGACAAGAAAATGTTATAACTATTGTTATTACATGGCTTACAAAACAAAACTTCGTAAAATTGGAAACTCGCTTGGGATCGTGATTCCGAAAGGTGTCCTGCAATCGATGAAAGTCGAGGAGGGTGACACGCTGTATATAACAGAGGCACCTGAGGGAGCGGTTCAAGTGCATCCTTCTTCTCCTGGTTTCGCGGATAAAGCACGCATTGCTGATTCACTCATGAAACGATATAAACATGCACTACGTGAGCTTGCCAAATGAGAGAGCCTGCGTGGATTGATGTGGGAGATGTGCACGCTTTTCATCAAGCAATGATTGCTCATTTCGGTGGCTTATCTGGTGTCCGTGATGAGCATTTACTTGAATCAGCATTGGGTAGGCCTCGTAACCTTTACGCATATGGGGAACCATCCTTATATGAACTAGCAACGGAATATGCGCTGGGTATTGTGAAAAATCACCCTTTTCTGGATGGTAACAAACGTGCGGGATTCATGGCAGCAGCGTTATTTCTAGAGTTGAATGGCAAGAAATTCCATGCGCCAGAAGAAGAGGTCGTTGTATACACGCTGGGGCTCGCCGCCGGCGAAATCGAGGGGATTGATTACACTGCCTGGCTGGAACGATCCTGCTCCTGCTAAAGGTGGCGCAGCAGAAAGGGCGTAAAGCGTCGCACCATTTCCTCGATACCTGCAGCGTTGGGGTGAATGCCATCCGCAAGGTTCAAGTCGGACTTCCCCGCCACGCCTTCAAGAAAGAAAGGATACAATGGGATGTTGTGCTCTTGTGCGAGTTCAGGGTAGATCGGATTGAATTCCCTGCGATACCCCAGGCCTAGGTTCAGTGGTGCTTGCATACCTGCAAGAATCACTTCGATACCGCGCGCTTTCGTGCGTTGGATCATTTCGTCCAAGTTGGCGCGGGCGCGTTGTGGCGGTAGACCGCGTAAGGCATCATTTGCACCCAACTGAATAATCAGGACGTCCGGCTCATCCTGTAATACCCAATCGAGGCGGGCGAGACCTGCGGCAGTCGTGTCGCCCGATACCCCTGCATTCTTAACCGTTACCGGCCAACCCGCTTCGCGCAAGGCTACCTCCAGGCGAGCAGGAAACGCTTGTTCTTGATCCAGACCGTAACCAGCCGTCAAACTGTCGCCTAGAATGGTAATGGTAAGCTCGCGCGGTTCACTACTGCCTTTGCAAGAAAGTAGGGGTAGAGCAAGAAACGTAATGCAGACAAGGTGCCGTACGAAAGGTATATATGATTTGAAAGGGAACATATATGGACTCCATGATTCAACTTGAGAATATAAGCTTGAGCCTAACGGGGGGCGGGGGAACGGTCAATATCCTTCGCGGGGTAGACTTACAGGCAAGTCGTGCGGAAACGGTTAGCATTGTTGGGCCATCGG
>PXBF01000129.1 GCA_003567005.1 PVC group bacterium | reverse complement strand
GGGGGGGGGGGAGGGGAGCAGTCGGAAGAGGCGGGATGTGACAGCGGGGGAATTTGTTGCCATATTTGCTGTGGACTGGTATTGCAGTCCACGGGGCATGGTTTAATGGCAATGCCCTTGGAACGGTAATGTTCTATCAGAGGCATGGTGCGCTTGCGGTATGCTGCCAGGCGTTTTTTGACAGCGGTCGTTTCATCGTCTTGGCGGTGTGCACGGTCGCCGCCGCAGTTTTTTTCTATGCGAGCCAGAATGGTCGCGTCGTCGGCTGTGAGTTGCACGACCATGCAAACATGTACATGTTTCTCCAGCTCGGTTGCCTGCGCAATGGTACGTGGTAATCCATTTAGGATCACAACTGCTTCTTTGGGTATCGTTTGCAACCATTGTTGCAAAATTTCGCAGGCCACGAAATCTTCGTGTGGTTCAAGCAAGCGGCTTTGCGCCAAAACTTCATGGATAATTTTTCGTGCTTTGGCGGACACGTGTTCAGGAGGGTCTTGTTGCATGCTGCGCAGATGGGCACCGAAGTCGAAGTGGCGGCAGGGCGAACCGTAGAGACCGGCAGACTCCGCGGTGTCCCCTAATGGGGTTTTCCCGGCACCAGTCGGACCGAGGAGCAATATGGCGGCAGGTATTGTTGTCATGGCTCCACCTGTCGCGCTAGGATTTCGATGATGGCTTTGCGGGTATGCGGATCTATCACATGTGATTGAGACTTGACCAGATACTGGTTTAGGTTCTCAAGGTCGGTGAGGATGACGCCTCGTACATTATCCGGGAGTGCGGTTGTTGCTGTGGCTGTAAGCAGCAGGAGTGGGTAGGTTGGGATATCCGGGAGACCTTTCTGAGCAAGAAATTGTTCGATGCGTTTGGCTGCATGGGCCGTTTGTTCAATAGGGTCGCGATCAGGGAGAAAGCCATCCTGTAGGAGTTGTTCGTCTTCGCAGGTGATTGCGCCCTGCCAATGTTTGGTTTCGATCACATAAAGGGCATGGGGAGCCATCACGACGTGATCAATGTCTGCGCCGCCCTCGTAGTCGCGAAGTTTCCCTTTCATAATGACACCATGAAACACGGTATAGTTGAAGGGTAGTTGCGAGAGGGTACGTGCAGCGAGTTCTTCGCCGCGGGCCCCTTTTGTATGGTTGCTGATTTTGGCGCGTGCGTGATTGGTTGTTGCGGCAACGCCAACTGCCACCATGACAAAGAGTAAACTGCTGACCCAATAAGGAAAGACAGGGTAGGGCAGGGCCACGCGTACCAGGTATCCCATACCGAATAGAATGCCCCCAATCGGCCAGAGGCTTTTGAGCAAGCCCAGTCCGCGTGAACGTGCGCCGGGACTACCGTAGATTGTGGGATGGTTGGTGTTCATTCTTTTACGTGTTTGATAGGTGTTAACTGATATAGAGATATAGCTTGGAGCGGCGTGTTGGGCGTTCGGTTTACGAGATCGGTCAACGATTCTGTTTTCCTACTTGTAATCTCCCGACTCTCAAGAGGTCGGGTTCGCCGGTCTCGTAAACCGGAATGGGAAGCAAGTTTTGTGTTCATGGTGAAAAGACTGTGTACGTGTGGGCAATTCGAGTGTGACAAGATCGCTAGATGGTGGTGCGGCTGATAACGAGCATGGCAGTGAGAATGCCTACTATGCAACCCATCAAGACTTCAAGGCGGGTATGCCCGAGCAACTCTTTCAGTTTGACTTCCGATAGTCTGTGCTCCTTGAATAACTCTTCGATGATATCATTCAGAATACCTGCCTGTTGTCCGGCTGCGCGCCGTACGGTCGAGGCATCGAACATCGTAATCATGGCGACGACGAAGGCAACGATTGTGACGGGCTGATCGAAGCCGGCTGTTAGGCCGACCGATATCGCCATGCCGGATGCCAGCGCGGAGTGAGCACTGGGCATCCCGCCCGTGCTCACAAGGTATTTGAAGTCTAGTTTTCTTGTTTTGCAGAGCGCGCATAGCATTTTGGTGCCTTGGGCAATAATCCACGACCAGAAGGCGGCCCAAAAACAGGGGTTGTGGAAAATCTCAACGATATGTGTATCCATGATATTGGCAATCCTTTTTACTGAATGGTTTTCGCTCGATTGTCACGGAAATGGCAGTGAGGTCAAACCATTAATTGGGTGTCGGGTGGCGCGTATCGGGAAGCCCAGGCGGGAAGTGTATGGGTTAAATGGGCTTTCATGCTGTGGTGAAGTGAAACGATCTGTTACAGTGTTGTTGTCATGCGTGAGCGAAAGATTTGTACATTTTATCTCTGGCTGTTTGCTTTTTCTCTTGCGGGGGCAGGGAACTGTTTGGGGGCATCAGATCCATGGCGGACGGCTGTCTATGGTATGCAATTTACTGAGACCCGCTTTGTAGAAGTTGTAAGATTCCATACGCGGTTTCGCGATTCGTGGGCAGGGGCTGTTGCACGATCGCGGTTATTGCGGGATTGGGGAAATGGCCGAATGGGATTGGAGGGCGAGGTGCAAGCAGCGTGGCATGGCGGTGAGCAGCATCATTTCGAAATCAATGCTGCTTTGTTCTTGAGAGGGCGGCTGGCGGTTTTGCCGGGACAGTTACATCTGAGTATGGCGCATGGTCTGGGACCATCCATAGCTTCTTCCACGCCGCGCATCGAGCGGGAGCGCCATGATCGAACTTCCCGGCGACTTGTATTCATGCCATCCGAAATCAGTCTGGGAACTCCATGTCGCAGTCGGGAAGCATTTATTCGTATTCATCACCGCTCTGGTGTTTTCGATCTTGTGAGTCGTGGCGGCGGATCGAATCTTGTCGGTGCGGGCTTCCGCTGGATTTGGTGAACGGTAGGATGGCTGTTTATCCTTATGGGGGGGGCGACTTCTTTGGCTGCGGCGCGTAAGCTGAAATGTCTTTCCACGGTTTGCGCTTTCTGTGATGTTGGTAGTTATTATGGCTACTGATCCTAGGAAAAAGAAGCACAAGTCCTCTCGCAGGCGGAATCGTGCTCGGATGCCCGGGCTGACGATTCTGCATGAGGATCGCGATATTATTGTGGTGAATAAGGAGCCGGGCTTGCTCACGATTGCGACTGATGCTGTCCGCGAGCGCACCGCCTATGCGCTGTTGACGGACTACGTTCGGAAGGGTGTTGCCAAGTCTCGGGAGCGGGTTTTCATTGTGCATCGTCTGGATCGAGAGACCTCTGGTGTGCTGGTTTTGGCCCGAACACCCGATGCCAAACGGTATTTACAGGGAAACTGGGATACGGCAGAAAAGCGGTATGTGGCTGTTGTGCATGGCCATCTGGATAAGGCGGAGGGGGAGATTCGTTCGTATCTAACCGAAAGTGCTGCGCTACGTGTCTATTCGACACCGCATGCGGATAAGGGGAAGCTCGCGCATACGGGGTATCGGGTCATACAGACATCGGGACCGTACAGTATTGTTAGTGTGCAATTGTTCACGGGACGCAAGCATCAGATCCGGGTTCACTTGGCAGAGCAGGGGCATCCAGTTGTTGGTGATCGCAAATACGGGAAGGCCGGGGATTCGCACAAGTTGTTGGCTTTGCATGCCCAGCGGTTGACGATTTCGCATCCTTTTTCGGGCGAACGCATGTGTTTTGTGGCGCCGGAACCGCCCCATATTGCCCGTTGGTTACGCGAGAAGGGTTGAGTCGCGGAGTTGGCTCCAGCCAGATGATGCTAAGGGGATGTTTGGGTGGAGAGCGAGGGCGCCGGACTCCGGACGCCCAACGCCGGGTGGGGGCGATCTGGGACTATTGGGTGTGTTGGATTGGGAACGTTCAGTTTACGGGCGATTTCCCTGTCGTTTGTTCAAGAGGCGGTTGAGTTCGAAGGGGCGGTTGGTGATGATGCCGTCTACGCCGAGGTCAATCATTCTTTGCATGTCGTGCGGGTCTTCTATGGTCCATACGTGGACATCGATACCACTGTGCCGCATGGCGCGGAGCATTCGACGAGAGAGCAGGTGGGTGCGTCCGCGGTATTCGGGAAGTTGGAACGAATGTGCAGCGGGGCGCAGGAGACGGTGCAGGCCAATAAGGTGGAGTATATAAAAGTTTCTGATTTCTGCTTCTCCGCCAGAGGTAAGGATTTCGGGGAATTGGCGGCGCATGGCCCGGATTGTGCGCTGGTTGAAAGATGCGGCGATGACACGATCTGCAGCGTTATACTTGCGGATAAGGAGGCCAAGTTCATGTACAGCGTTTGGGGCTTTTGTTTTTAATTCGATGATGAGCGGGATTTCCTGAAATTGTTCAAACACTTCATGCATTGTGGGAATGCGGATACCTTGTCCGCGCAATGGTGGTTCGGCTAGATTTTGCGGATTCCAGTTCCAGGCGGCATCAAGAGACCGAATCTGCTCCAATGTCATTTCGCTCACTTTGCCGGTTCCATCGGTTGTGCGGTCTACCGTTTCGTCATGTATAGCAACGAGATGGCCGTCTTTTGTCATCCAAACATCCATTTCGATGGCATCGGCGCCCGCCTCCACGGCATGCTTGAAAGCATGTATGGTATTTTCTGGTGCTTCGAGTGCGCCACCGCGGTGGGCAATATTGAGAGGGCGATCAGAGGCAAAAGCGCCGCGCGGGATGGTCGGTTCGGAGCGCACATAAGCGATTCGAGCCGCAATGGCTGCGAGCATGCAAGCGAGAATCAAAACAAATTTCAAGATGATATGCATGGGGGCTCCTGTTGTTGAATGGTTTTTGGTTAAAGTATTGGTTTGGGCGTTAATCTGCAAGGCTGGGTTGATTGTGAGAGTGAGTCGACCAGGCTCCGGAAGCTGGGTTGGGGGGCATTGGGGTAATGACCACATGGAACGTAAAAAAAGCAGACAATTGGGAAGGACTGTTGTGTGTCGGCTGGCTGGTGATGGGGTTTGCGGGTAGATAACTACGCGAAGATAGAACGGTGAGGACGATTATATTGGCCGGACTTATGATGGTGGCTTTTTTGCTCGAAATAAGCGGGGGTGGGCGTTGAGAAACTGGCGTCCTCGGTTGGATCAAACAGGCGTTTTTTGAAGGGTTCTCGGGCAAATTACTTTTTTTAAAAAAAGGTATTGCTTTTGTGTTAGGGGGGATATAGATTACGCGGCTCGTTCGAAAGACGACAGCTTGGTACGCGATACTGAGCTGAAGCAAAGCAAGTTCAAATGAAATTAAAATTTATTGAATTTGTGGTTGACGTAAGAGACGTCAGTAGATAGTTTATTCGTCGCGTTTGAAACAGCGCGAGATGATCTTTGAAAAGAGAATAGTTTACGACAATAAACATTACTTTCGATTCGGAAGTGGTGTGATTTACCCATAACGTTATCTGTTTTTACAAGGGACAGGTAACAAATGCTTGTGCTAAGAATCTTACTCGATAGATGTTAAACTGTCGAAAGGCAGTAACAATAAATTTACTATGGAGAGTTTGATTCTGGCTCAGAACGAACGCTGGCAGCGTGGATTAGGCATGCAAGTCGAACGGAAGAATTTTCAATCAATCCTTCGGGAGAGAAAGATTATTCGAGAGTGGCGAAAGGGTTAGTAACGCGTGGGCAATCTGCCCTCAAGATGGGAATAGCCCGCCGAAAGGCGGATTAATGCCGAATGTGGTTTGTGGTCGCATGGCTACGATACTAAAGGTGGGGATCTTCGGACCTGCCGCTTGAGGAGGAGCCCGCGTATGATTAGCTTGTTGGTGGGGTAACGGCTCACCAAGGCGATGATCATTAGCTGGTCTGAGAGGATGATCAGCAACACTGGGACTGAGACACTGCCCAGACTCCTACG
>PXBF01000099.1 GCA_003567005.1 PVC group bacterium | reverse complement strand
CGGGCACTTTGAATTGTCCGCGCGCGATGCCGATTCTTTTCTTTGTATCGACGGCAGGGAGGGGGGTAACACAGACAACTGGCTTTCCATGACGCGAAATGATTACGCGATCATCGCGTCCAGAAACCAAATCCTCGACGATTCGGGATAAATGTGTTTTTGCATCAAATAGACTGACGGTATGCATACAAACGTCTCCTCCTTATTGGTTAGACTAAACTAGTTAATATGTTGATCGCAAGGACAAATATTACGCCTGAGAATTGCTTTCCAGTCATCTTTGATTCTTTGTGTCGAGTTTGCTAGCCGCTATAAATGGGCAGGAAAAGCTTGTGAGGCTTTCGATGTTCACGGTGTGGTAGCGATAGCGTTTTGGAGGGCGGCGGCATAGGTGTTGTGGTCGAGGTCGATGAGCCAGACAACGCTTTTCTGTGTACGAAGAGAGAGTTTGCTGCTACTGCCGCTCGCGGATACGATAAAAGCCTTTTGGATGCAGGATCGAAAGGCCAGCTTGACGGCCTTCTTCGGTCAAGAATTGATTCCCTGAGACGGTTTGCCAGCTATGTGGATCGGCAAGATCGTCGGTGAATTCAACCTCATACTGGATGCCGGGTTCACTTTCCCAGGAGAGCAAGAACTGTTCTTGTGACTGCGGATCCCTGGTGAGGCGTGCGCCGAACACAGGGATTGTGTCCGGGGTTCGCGGCTGATATTCACCTGCACTGCCCACTTCTGTGACGAGGTCTACCTCGCTGTAAGTACCGGTAATATCCTCCTCGGCCGGCTCGTAAATGTAGGTTATAGCCTCAAATAGCAATAGTGAGCGTGCTGTCGGTGTTTCTCCTGCTTCTTGCCAGTCTATTTCATGTTGTGCAAGCTGTACGCGCTCCAGTAGCAATCGCGTTTGGGTAGCATGGGTGTGCAGCACAATTTCAGCAGAAGTAAAAACCGTTTCATTTATAACATCTTGCACAAGCGTATGTGTTGCAGGCCCCATTGGTCCAGCTATGGAAACGGCTCCCATCAGCGCACTTGTATCTGCGGCTTTGTAATCGAGTGTTTCAATGACTTGCCAGCCGTTCGTGAAGCCGGGCGTCACTGCGTTGCCCGGCCGTTGCGGTGTGAAACGAATCCAGGCATTTTCACCCCGAGCGAATGCGGCAAACATGACCAGACTAACAATCGCGAGTGTTATTCCGCTGTTTTTCATCGGTCTTCATCAAACGCAGGATTATCGATCTCAACAGTGTCGTCTGGCGCGAGAGGATCATAACTGTCGCCAGAGGTTGAAGACACATTCATGCGGACCTTGCCAAATGTAAATGAAACGGTTTCCATGGGGGAATCATCTCCGCCGCCACGCTTAGCTGGTACGACTGTGCTGTGCAGCTCTGCGATTTGACTTTGATTCAACTCAACGGAAAACATTTCAACGGGCTCGCTGTCGCCATCGGGGGTATACACCATGATCAGCCGGATGGGAAATTCGCCATCTTCCGTTGCACGCTCTACCCCCATGACTGCATCACGAAATAAAGCAGGGGAAGATCTATCCGATTTTTTCTTTACCGTAAGGGTTGATAAGCTCACTTTGCCGGCACCACCTCCGCGGGGTGGTCCTATGCCGTGCTGTTCCATGGCGTCATGATTGACGACCCCCCATGAATAGCTGAAAATTTCAATGGAGTCTTCATGGCCTTCTGCGCGGGATTCTCCTTTCACATCTGGTCCTTCTATTTTCAAGAAGGCATCGTAACGTGCATTTGCAATGGACGCGAAAAGCGCAGCCACAATGAAGGACAGCGCACCGACATGGAATGTAGATAATGTTTTCATAATTTTCATGTTACTCAATAAATACACATCGCGTCAAATAAAAATTTACAAAAAGTCAAATTTATTTAACGGCACAAAGTTGTGTAACTAGCAATTTGTGTCGATAGCGTTTTGGAGGGCGGCGGCATAGGTGTCGTGGTCGAGGTCGAGGCCGATGAGTACGGCTACGTTGTCTAGGACTTCTCGTATGCGTAGCTCATGCATTGTGATGCCATCAATTGTGTCCGTGCGCTGGAAGTAGACGGGTTTCTCCTCGTCCTTGAAGGCGGCAATGCCTTTGGCACGGAGCACTTCCGGTGGGAGTTTTTCCAGAAATGATTGTAGTGCCTTGCGTGTTAAGTTGGGGGGCAGTGGCAATTCGAGACTGGCAAAGTGGTGCGCTGCGTGATTGTGCCCATGATGGTGGTGGTGATGATGACGGTGACCATGCTCGTGATGATGTTCGTGGCCTTCGTCGTTGTGCGCGGTTTGCTTTTCGGCTTCGAAGCGCCGTGGGGGCAGGTTTGGGACATCGCGAACGAGATCGATCAGTGCATCGCCAATCGTTTTTGGATCCGTTACGACCGTGGCGCGTGGTGCCAGGACCCGCGTTTCGATTTCTACTTGATCGTAGCGTTTTTCAGAGATCGTTTCTTTGCGGGTAATGTAAAGGTAGCCTGCAGATTCAACTTGAGAGCGTTCGAGTTTGTTGTGCCAGTGACGCTTTTGCCAGCGTTTGCCGTCGATGACGTTGATCTGTATTGGCAGGGAATATCCAGATAGCGCTTGCTTGGCAGACATGATCTCAATGAGCTGCAATGTGTCAGCGGTGCCATTGGCTTCCAGTAGAGCAATACTTTCGGGGGTACGTTCGGCCGTGACAAGAGTTTCCATTAATTCTTCCTGTGAGCCGCAGCATACGCAGGTGCCGGAGATGGGCGTTACCAGCCGTGTGTATTCGCCTAGGGTAGCGGCATCCACGCGGGCATTCATGTAATCGTTCAAGACGACGTGTGGTCGAACGCCTTGCTCCACCAATTGGGGGAGCAAGGCTTTCAACAATGTGGTTTTACCAGCTCCAAGAAAGCCTGAAATCAAAATGAATGGTGTCATGTTAGATCTTTCTGTTTTTTGTATTGATAATCAGTTATCAACAACATATTAGCAATAACTGTCTAATGAAAAGCACGAAACTTACAATCTAGTTATCGTGTGGGCGGGTCCGGCTGGAATAGGTGCAGCCATCGCCTGTCGCGCTGCTGGCAGAAAGGATATTGTCGTGTTAGAGCGTTATGAGGTTGGGTTTTCGATTCGCTGTTGGTCGGCGCTTCATTTCGCCATCTATTCCGGCTTGTGGTGGAGGCGAGCGGGATGCAAACCAGGCATGTCCGCAACATCACCGATGTGGGCTGGATCATCCGCGACGCTAAAGACCACTACGAGGTCACAAGAATGTAGATGTCTGTCCATGTAAGCGGCTTTCGCGGAAGTACACGGTTGTCGGTTGCAATCAATTTACGCAAGTCGTTAGCGGGTTGGCCCAGCGAATGTCAGCGAAGCGCGCAAAGTCGCTGTCGGTGGAGCAGACGGTGAGACCATGCGCGAGGGCAAGCGCGGCTAGGTGTGCGTCGTGAATCAGGTTGGCACGTGTGCAGACTGGCACGAATTTTGTCATGATTGCGGCGTGCTGATCCGTTGGATTGGGAATCCATGCTGTTTCAGCCGCGAGCCAGTCTTCGACTTGTTGCCATGCGCGTGCAAGAGGTTCCGGTTTCTCGAACACGCGCGGGTTAGATACGAGGCGTACGAAAGCAAGCAGGCTGGGCCAGGGAAGCCCAACACGGCCGGGTCCGGTTAACTGTCTATCTAGCCATTCTTTGGCTGGTGCATGTTGCGGCAAGGAACGCACATGGGCGTATACCAGTAGGTTGGCATCGATGAGGATCATTGCCAGGCTTCGCCTTCTGCCAGAGCAAGTGCTTCGCCGATGTCATCGAGAGGCATCCGGCAAGAACCAAGATCAACACTTTGGGTTTGGAACGGTTTGTGCACGCGGTCTGGTGCTTCCAAATGATCTAATCCTTCGCGCATGACGGCATTGACCACTGCTTTCAAGGATAGTTTTCTGTGCGCACGCATCCTTTGCAACCGTGCCCCTACATCGGGCTCTAATGTTAAGGTTGTTCTCATACTTCAAAACATAATATATTTGATGTTTTGATGTCAAGATTGCAGAGAGGCGCAGAAGCCTAAGGGGAGCCACGATGCTGCTTGGTGCCGCAATGCGCCGGGAAGCAGCAGGTTCTGGGAAAACCTGCTGTAGTGCTGGGTAAAGCAGGTTGAGCCAACCTGCTTCTGCGGTGGGCCTGCATGATGCGTTTTGCGCCACCGATCCCGATCTTTTTGTGAGTGCGGGGGACGGTGGACCTGACGTGGCTGGACGATGAATCAGGCTTTTGCTTTTTTGGGCGCGGCCTTTTTACGTGGGGCTGCTTTTGGTGCCTCGGGTTCGGGGGCTGCTTGTGCTTCGGCGGCAGCCTGGGAGGCTGCATATTCGCGCTCGGCAATGAGATCCTCGAGGGTTTCTTTTTCGGCGATGAGCTGCTCGATGGTCATGGAACCAGTATCGGCGGTGCCGCCGGCAGGTAGTTCGATGCCGTGTTTGCGCAGGAAGGCATCTACTTGGGGCTGGTTTTTCTTGTAGTAGTAGAAGCCTGCTGCCGCGGCTCCGATACCAACGACAAAGCCTGTAATGTGTTCGCTTCGAATCTGCATGGTGTTTCTCCTTGTTACTGTTGTTTAGGTTGACTGAGAATGATTGGTTTGGAATTGCATGGGAATGCCTCGTTTCCAAGGGCCCAGTGCATCCAGCACATGGTCATGACTTTTACTGATTTCGCGCAGATTTGCGAGCATATCGTCAATCGGTTTTCCGGCCTGCTGCAAAAAGCGCACGAGGGTCGGTAGGAGTTGCAGAAACGTTTGAGCGGGACCGGGGGAGATGGCGGAAACGGAAACGCCGGCTCCGGTTTGCGAATGGGTTGGCTGGATCCGTACGGCGGGTTCGGCGACTTCCATCAGGTGGCGTCCGAATGCCGTGAACCAGGTGAATACGGCGGCTTGGAAGCCTCGTCCGCGCAAGATGCCGACGCCGAGATAGGCGAGCGAGAGAAGCTCGGGGTGAAAGACGGCGGATGTGCGCATTTCGCGAATGCCATGTAGGAGGACGGCAGCGGCGGTCATACCACCTGCGGCTTGATCCAGCTTGCGTTGCCGGGGGGATTGTATGCCCAGGCTGCGCAGGATGCCGGATGCCAGCAGCATACCGCCGGAGATGGCTTCGGCGGCGTTTAGCTGTGCGCCGGCATCGGTCTTGTTCACCTCGACGGGGAGATAACCGTGTTCAAGTGAAAATGCGAGTGCCATACGGACGAGTAGTTCCTCGCGCCGGATTTTGGCGGGATTGAAGTATACGAGTACGGTTTGGGTGCGCGGGGTATAGCGGATCGGTTCGATTCCATCGTGCGCTTGTAGCGTGGTTCCGAAGGTTGGGGCATCTTTCAGGGGATGGCTTATGTGTACACGCAGGCGTCCGGGGAGCTCGTGTAGAATGGTGACTTGCAGTTTGTGGTTCATGATCTGCTCCCGGTTGCATCGTACCACAGTAAGCGGCCGGAGTTTGCCACGACGGCAACGGTACAGGCATTGTGTAGGACGGCTCCCCAGAACACGGGCAAGACACCCATGCCGGAGAGGATGAGTCCAACGGTATTGACGCCGATCGAGATGCCGAAATTCTGGCGAATGATATCCATCGTGCGTCGTCCCAGGCGAATGACGCCGGGAATGAGTAAGGGGTCGTCGCCCGCGATGGTGATGTCGGCTGCTTCCATGGCTACATCAGTTCGGGTGGCACCTGTGGCAATGCCGACATTGGCGTAGGCCAATGCGGGGGCATCGTTGATGCCATCCCCGACCATCACGACGCGCGTGCCCCTGGACTGCAAACGCAGCACCATTTCGGCTTTATCTTCCGGGAGTGCTTCGGCGCGGTAACGATCCATTGCCATGCGATCGGCCACGATTTCGGCGTGCTGTTCGACATCTCCGGTAAGCAGGATAATATCATCCATGCCGGCCAGCCGGATGCGGTTCAGGGCTTTTTTCATGTTCTCGCGCAGGGCATCTTGAATGCCGAGCACGCCGAGCAGGCGCGAGTCGGAAGCCACATACAGAATATTTTCGCCGCCCGCGACAAGGCGTTGTACGGTGGCGGTGGCGGGATCCAGATCGACGCCGTTATCCTGCATGAAGCGTCGGCTGCCGACGCGGATGTGTTGTTTGCCCGCGCGCACCTGGATGCCGCGTCCGACGACGACTTCGGCGGTGTCGTGTTGCGGGATGCGGTAGCCATTGCGTCGTGCATACTCCAGAATGGCGATGGCCATGGGGTGCGTTGAGGTTTCCTCGGCTGCGGCCGCCATTTCGATAAGCTGGCGGGCATTGACGCCTCTGGCGACGGGCACGACATGCAGGATCGAGGGGCGGCCTTCGGTCAGGGTGCCGGTCTTGTCTAGAATCAGGGTGTCGGCCTCGTCGAGTAGTTCAAGGTAATTGCCGCCCTTGATCAGGATGCCGTGTCGCGCCGCAGTGCTGATAGAGGCGGACAGGGCGGTGGCCGTCGAGAGCCGCACCCCGCAAGAATAGTCGATGATAAGCATGTTGAGTGCGCGATCCACTTTACCGGTGAGTGCGTAGACCAATCCTGCCAAGCCGAAATTGACGGGTATGAAGGCGGCGGAAAATTTGTCGGCAAAGGCCTGTATGGGCGCTTTGTGGTGGCTGGCTTCCTCTACCATATGCACGATACGTCCGACGGCGGTCTGGTCGCCGACTTTTTCCGCTCGGACGGTGACGGCACCGGATTTGACAACACTGCCCGCAAAGACCTCTTTGTTGGCGTTGCGCACCACGGGCATGAATTCGCCGGTGATCGAGGCCTGATCAATTGCGGCTTCGCCTTCTTCGACGATGCCGTCTACGCTGATCTTTTCGCCGGTGTGTGCCACGATGCGGTCACCTACCTGGATGGCGGCTAGTGGCACCTTTTCGACGGAGCCCTTGGCTCCGATGCGCCAGACCTCAGCATCACCGACTGCCAGCATGTCGCGAATCGCGCGACGGGTGCGATCCATGGTCCAGCCCGTTAGCAGCTCGGCGATGTCTGCCAGCCAGATGACGGTCAGCGCGGCTACGTCCTTGCCTGCGACAATACTGGAAAGGATTGCGGTTGCGCTCAGGGTGTCGGCATTGGGCCGACGGGTCGTGCGCAAGGCATCGAGTCCATTGCGAAAGATGGGGCCGGCCAGCGAAAGTGCGGTCAGGGCGGGAAAGGTGGTAAAGCGCGGCAGCAAGGCAGCGGGGACGGAACCGTGGGAGCCCTTCAGACTATGGAAGAGCAAGGCTGCAGAGGTAACGGCGACGCGCGTGGCCATTTCCTCGAGCGGCTCGTTTTGCAGGCGTCGCTCGGTTACGGTGAGGCTGGTTTGTTCCTGGCGTTCCGATTTATAGGCCTCAAGGGAACAAGCGGAGAGCACGGCTTCGACGGCTTCCGGCAATGTGTTGCCCGGGAGTGCATCGGGTTCGAAGTGAATGAGAACGTTGGCGGTGCGGTGAGAAATGCTGACGGTGCGGACGCCGGGGATGTTTTCGATGTCGGAGCAGATAGCGTCATGCTGGTTGATCAGGTAGCGCAGGGCCCGGCAACCGATCCGCATTCTGCCGGGCAGCGCATGCAGTACTTCGCATTGCAAGAGCGGTTTCTGTTTACGTCCAAAAAGCATGGGGTAATTCCTTTTCGAGCAGTTCTGCCAAATGTGGACCGATTCCTTCCGCGCAGGCCTTTCGGAAGCATGCGAGCATGGTGTCGGCATCCTGTGGTGTCAGGCGTAGGAGTTGGTCGTGATGCTTGCGTGCCCATGCCAGCACGGCACGCAGGGTTTCGAGAATCTCCTTTTCCCGCAAAAGGTCGGTGTCGTAGATGATCAGCACATTGCCCGTGCGCGGTTCCATGCGGATCTCGGATATGCCTTCCGGTATCCGTAGCACCTGCTCTATGATGGTCAACGTTTCGCGCCACGCTTCGGGGACATGGCCGAGAAGGGGAATGTGCAAGCGCACGCGCCCCGGTAGGCGGTGAACGACGCTTACGCGAGATAGGCCGCGCATGAGGAATTCGTGCCACAGGTTCATTCGCTTTGTGCCTCCTCGCGCAAAAGTCCTGCGCCTGCCCACCAGAGCAGGGTAAAGCTGGCCGGGAGAGCCAGCGCGCGCTGCGCGAGAGCCTTTTTGATGGCAATTGCGACAAGTCCGAGCATGAGTGCGGTGCGCATGTCGAGCAGGCCGCCGGTTTTCTGATAGACGGCCACATTGAGGGATTTGGCCCATTCGCGCAGTTCGCGACCGAGCGATGCTTCGACGTTGCCCGAGAAGGCGCGCTCGAGCCCGAGCAGGCGCACGAGTGCGGCGCCGAGTACTTCCGCATTCAATCGGGTCGCGTCGTAGGTAAGCAAAACGCTTCCGGTGACGCAATCGATTTTGGCGTCTGCGACGCCATCAATCTCCTGCAAGCGCTGTGCGAGCTTATTACAAGCTTTGGTTTGCCCGACCAATACGGGGAGCCGAAACCGGCAGCGTCCCGGTAAGCTATGCACCAGCGTGATGACACCCGGCATGTTGAACAAGGGCGAGGTATTTGACGCCTGCGTCTTGCCTTTGCCGTCTTTAAAGAGCTTCGCTAGTAAAAGTCCTGTTATGATATGCATGACAAATATCCTTATTCTATCACGGCGATTAGATTTTTCGTCTTTACTTGCATGGTCAATGTAAAGAAATACGGTAGAATTGCTATCAAAAATGAGCAACCCCCAAAACGCCTGCTTGTGGTGCTGTGAGATTGGTATCCGACTATCAAGTGAATGTATTCCAGGAGATGATTTCTTCGAGGGGTTTACGTTTGCGTGGGGGCGGTGGGGTTGCGGGTTTTCCGACAGTGAGCAGGAGTAAGGGGCGGGTGCCGGTGGGCAGGGCGAGGGCGCGGCGGACTTGGCGTTCGTTGAACCAGCCGAGCATGCAGGTGCCGAGGCCTTCTTCGGCGGCTTGCAGGCAGAAATGTTCGGTGGCAATGCCGACATCCATCATGGCGAAGGTCTTCTTTTTGACCCATGCACCGAATGCCGCTGTTGCATTGGGTCGGGTGGCTAAGACCGCGACGAGCACAGGAGCGGTATGGACGAAGTGATTGATCGGCAAGATGCCGCCGGAGGCAGCCGCGGCTAACGCTCTGCGCTTTTCGGGGTCATCGATAACGACAAAGTGCCAGGGCTGCGAATTGCATGCCGAGGGCGCAAGTCGCGCGGCTTCGAGGCAGCGTTCCAATGCATCGCGCGGTACGGGTTCATCCGTGTACTGCCGGACGCTTACGCGTTTCTCTGCCAAGTCCAGGAATAAGCTGTTTGTTCGCATGATGGTCGCTGCCTTTGCGGTATAATTGGCACGGTATCTGCAGGTTCTGCTCGCGCATCGATTTTTTTGTACCTATGTGCAGGCTATTACAACCAGCGATCGATTGGAACGGAAAAGCGTGCATTACTGGCGTCAATGTTGTCTGGCGCTTAAAACGGGTCGCGTGTGATAGCAATTCTTTCCTTCGTACCCATGGAAGGGATGTGAAGCACACGACCTGTTTTCCTGACGAAACAATACAGCTTCTTTACAGAAATGAGAAAAGTAGTGTAAGATGATTTGCGTGAGGTCGAATAAGGCTAAAAGGTTTTGCGTGATGTTTAGAGCGTACAGATATATGCGGGCGTTACTGGGAATTGGCGTGGTTTGTTTTACTATGCTTTTGCCAGCTGGTTGGGTTGTTTGGGCTGGCGGGGTTTCTGTGATTCTTGATGAAATGGGTGATCTTTCGGATCCTACCCAACGTCTTGCTGCTGTTGAGCAAATTCGTCAATTTCAGCAAGAGCAGCGCGCTGCGGGCAGGGATCGTGCGCTTGCGCTTGGGTTGCCTGTTCGCGTTGAGCGTGCGGATGGCACCGTCAAAGAGGTGGCAGGGTTGGATGTGGATGGCAATGTGCTTTATGTCTTCACGCATAATGATAGGGCTGCAATTTCCACTGGCGCCAATCTTTTGCATCAAGCGCCTTATACCTTGAGCGGCACCAATGTCGTCATTGGGATGTGGGATGGCGGGGCAGGTCGCAGCACGCATCGTGAGTTTGAGGGTACGCGGATGGTGATCATGGATGGAGCCTCGCCGATTGCACATGCTACGCATGTTGGCGGAACGCTTGCTGCTGCAGGCATTACCGCGCGCGCCAAGGGGATGGCGCCTGCGGCCCGGGTAGATTCGTATGATTGGAATGACGACAAGGCAGAGATGACCGCGCGCGCAGCCACGGAGCCGGGCGATCCGGAGGCACTGTTATTGTCGAATCACAGTTACGGGATTATTTCGGGGTGGTTTCGGACAGGGGGGTCGAACCCCGCCTGGATCTGGTACGGGTCCGGTTCGGTTGCCACCTCGATCGATCCACGTTTCGGGCAATATAATACGTTTGCGCGTGATAGCGATGCCATCGCCTACAATGCTCCGTACTATTTAATGTTTCGTAGTGCTGGTAATGATCGGACAGATAACCCTGCCGCCGGTCAGATGGTGCAGTTGTCGTCTTCAAGTTCGGATACGGTAGCCTATGATCCGGCTCTACATCCGGCTGGAGATGGCGTGTATCGGGGTGGGTACGATACAATCGGCTTTGATGCTGTAGCCAAGAATGTGATTACAGTGGGGTCGGTGTCTGATGCGGTATCCGACGGTCTGCGGGATCCGGGCCAGGCGCGCATGTCGAATTTCTCTTCGTGGGGACCAACGGATGACGGGCGGATCAAGCCGGATATTGTAGCGAATGGCGAGGGGGTGTATTCCACGTTCAATGGGGGGGATTCTAGTTATGGCATCATGAGTGGCACGAGTATGTCTTCTCCCAATGCTGCTGGAACAGCAGCATTGCTTGTCGATAAATATGCACAACTTTTTCCAGGGGAGGCGATGCGTGCCAGCACGTTAAAAGGGCTATTGATTCATACTGCAGACGATTTGGGGACTCCAGGTCCGAATTATCAGTATGGCTGGGGTTTGATGAATGCTGTGGTGGCCGCAGAGCTTTTGGGTTCGCACGCATCGCATCCGGAAAAGAAACGCATGCAAGAGGATGTGCTGCATGGAAGTCAACCGGAACAAACATATGCTTTCGTCTGGGATGGCGTATCGCCGATTCGGGCAACCTTGAGTTGGACGGATCCCCCGGGGACGGCCACAACAAGTTCTGATTTGCGGTCTGCGCGCTTACGCAACAATTTAGATTTACGCATCATTGGTCCTGACGACACCGTGTATTATCCTTATGTCATGCCGTTTGTGGGAACCTGGACCGTAGACGCCATGTCGTTGGCGGCTACCAATGGTGTAAATAATACAGACAATGTAGAACAGGTTTATATCGCCGCGCCGGCTTCTGAGGGTGTTTATGTAGTGTCTGTTACGCATCAGGGAACTTTGGTTGATGGTGAACAGGTGTTTTCGCTATTGCTTGACGGTGCATCGGGGGAAGAGCCACCCCCACCACCTTTACGGATAGAGTCGATCTCCCCAGAGTCCGCCTTTGCGGGAAGCACTGTGCTCTTGGATGTCAAAGGAACTACTTTGTCTGAGGCTGTGGACCTGCGGCTTGTGCGGATGGGGCATGGGGATATAGCGGCAACGAACCTGCGCATGCAAGGATCAAGCTTGCTGGGGGATCTGGACTTGACGGGTGCAGCGATAGGAGTCTGGGATGTGGCGGTTGCGAGTTTGACGCAAACCAATATCCTGACGGGAGGCTTTACCGTACGCGAGGCGCTTTGGTCTGAAAGTTTTGACGGGACGGTAACGGGATGGCAGTCGCAGGTGATCGATGGGCACGGTAATAATAACTGGGTTTTAACGGATACGTTTGCGCATACAGACCCGAATGCCTACTTTGCGCCCGCGCCTTCCACACGGTCTGATACGGCATTGATTTCCCCGTCTATTTCCATACCGGAAGAAGCTATCGATCTGCGGCTTCATTTTTATCATGCATGGGATTTGGAGTTTCAGCTTGATGGGGGACGTTTAGAGGTTCAGCTCAACGGTGGCGACTGGATTGGTGTAGGGGATGAGGGCTCCGGGACGCAGTTTTTGAGCCGTGGATATACTGCGTCCATACGTGGCACCGGTCCGCCCAATTCGCGCAGTAGTTTTGCCGGCAAAGAAGCGTGGACTGGGGATAGCGGTGGTTTTGTAGAGACGATCGTAAGCTTGATCGATACGGATCAATTTGCTGGCAGTGATGTGCGTTTCCGTTGGTATTTGGCAACGGACAACAACAACGCGAGTCCTGGCTGGTATGTTGACAGCATCGCCTTGCTGGGAGATGCAGACCTGCAGCACCAGCCCCCTGTGATTGTTGAGCCCATAGAGGCTTCGGGGGCCGAAGAGATCATAGAGGAAGAAGATACCATTTTTGCGGTTTCTGGGGGGTCTGCTTTGATGACCGTGTTGGCGGAATCCAATGGTGACACAACTGACCTGTTGTACCGTTGGAGTTCTAGCGGTCCTGCCCCAGTGTATTTCATGCCTAATGATACGGCTGAATCAAATCAATCAGAGGCTTATTTTGAGGCCTTGGGTGACTACACCATTCAGGTTACGGTCAGTGATTCAAATGGGCTATCCGTTACGGATGCGGCCAAGGTGCGTATCCTGCAGGAACCGACATCTATTGATGTGCAACCCTCTGCGGTTACATTACGTGTCGGAGAGCAAAGGCAATTTGATGCATCACTTTTAGACCAGTTTAGTGATCCCATGTCTGTACAGCCGGAATCCTTCGAGTGGAGTGTTAGTGGTGGTGGTGTGATCAATTCTTCTGGGGTGTTTGAAGCCCATACAGTCGGAGAGAATATAATCGTGACTGCTGCTAGTGATGCGTTGGCTGGGACACGGCTGATCACATCATCCGATGATATGTATCTGGTGCAGGGTAGTGGTACCGCTCAAATGACGGTTCTTCCGGGAATCGCAAAGATCCTATTTGAGGAACTTCGGGCCATCTATGATGGGCAACCAAAATCTGCTGGGGTTGCGACATCACCAGAAGGACTAGATGTATGGATTACCTACGACGGAGATGAGGCCCTCCCTGCTTTACCTGGGGAATATGCGATTGTTGCTGTAGTGGATGATGAAAATTATGAGGGAGAGACAAATGCGGTGTTTACCATTGCTTATGATGGGGATGCTTATGAAGCATGGGTCAACTCATTCGGACTCTCTGGGGTGGATGCCGATCCGGGAGCTGATCCAGCAGGAAGCGGGATGAGTAATCTTTATAAATGGCGTTTTGGGTTTGATCCAACGGATCCTGACGATGTGTTGCGTTTGCGGATAGAGCGCGAAGATGACGCGCTGTGGCTCGTTATGAATCGTGCGATCCCCGATGGTGTGTTCACGATCTTGCGTTGGGGTGAAATGTATGATGATTGGTATGACGCAAGCGTTTTGCGTGCCGAGGACGTCCTCGACGCTTATCGCGTTGTGCTGGAAGACTCGGACAGTCGAGGGTTTTGGCGCGTTCGGTTTGAGCTTGATTACGAAGGGTTTTGATTGTTGCTCTTTGGTGCGAAACGGCCGGTTTGGAGGAAGCGGATGGTGTGGCGGATGGCTTGGCGGTTGCGCATGATAAAGGGGTGGGCGGTGCGGATGGTGATGTGGTCTTGCATACCCTCCACTTTGGTGCGTTCGACGGAGACTTTGCCGTCGTCGGGGCCATCTATCATTGTGAGGCTATTGATCCAGTTGATGGAGCGGTTTCCGGCGATGATACCCAGCTCGAAGTGAACAGGGCCCAACGTGTTCGGGACGGAGTTGGTGTCGGTACCGAGCTGATTTCCACTGGGGCCATGCATCCACTGAAAGAAGGCGCGATCTCCGAGCGAATCCACGACTTCGCTGCCTTGGTTGGGTGGGGCGAGCATCACGACACGTCCCAGGTTGTCGATCTTATTTTCGTGCAGATATTGCCGTACGAGAATGCCGCCGAGAGAGTGGGTGACGAAATGAACTTTTACGGCCTTAGCAATGGCCGGATCGGCAAGTGCTTCGGATATCACGCTCCGCGCCAGATTTGCTATGTTGGCACGGCGTGATTCATAGTCCACGTTCATCACGGTATAGCCTTCCGACTCAAGCGCCTGGGCCATACGTCGCATGGAGCGATCCGTGCGCACGAGGCCATGCAGTAAAATGACTGCTTCTTGGGATGGGGATGTTACCGTGGTAGCTAGTGTCATGATGATGGATAGAAAAATACTCTTGATTCTCAACATATTACGATTCTGTGGGATAACGATGCGTATGCAAGACTTCTATCAGTTGCACGCGTGCTGAACAAGTTGTGTTTCTGATATGAATATTTTGTTTGTTATCCTCTTTTGTTTCGGGGCTTGTTCACATATAATGCAATAGCACCATTTCAGACACCGTTATATTTGTATCGTAATGAAAGCATTCGACCATCGCAGTTGGAATCCGGTGACGGCAGGGCATTTTCTGTCGCGGGCGGGGTTTGCTGCTCGCCCTGCGTTCGTTGATGCCTGTCTGGAGCACCAGCCTGCCTTTGTGGTGGATTCGATGTTGCAGTTTGTGCGCGAGCCGCTTGAGGTGGCACCGCCATACTGGGTTGGTCCGGATGCAGCTTATCGGCAGGATCCATCCGTGGAAGAATTGCCGTCCGAGGAGCGTGGTCGGGCCAATCGTCGCATTCAGTCTGACCGTCTGGAAGGTTTACGGCATTGGTGGTGTGAGCAAATGTTGACATCCCCGTATGGATTGCAAGAGAAGTTGGTTTTGTTCTGGCATGGTCATTTTGCCACGAGTTTTGCCAAAGTGCGAAATGCCTATGCCTTTTATCGTCAGAATGCACTGTTTCGCGAGCATGCCGCCGGTTCTTGGCGAACCCTGTTGCAAGAGATCACGCGTGATCCGGCGATGATGGTGTATCTGGATACATCCCGGAGCCGGATGCAGAATCCGAACGAGAACTATGCGCGCGAACTGATGGAATTGTTTACGCTGGGGGAAGGCAATTATACCGAGGAGGACATTCGTGATGCCGCCCGCGCGTTAACGGGGTTGCGGTTGGATGAAGGGCGGTTTGAATTTGTATTTCGGCCTCGCCAACACGATTCGGGTCGAAAGTTGTTTATGGGGAGGCGAGGTCGTTTCGGGCCGGATGAGATTATCGATATTATTCTGTCGCACCCTGAAAGTGCGCGCTTTATCACGCGGAAGCTTGCGGCATATTTCATGGGTGTGGAACCGTCGGAATCGCTGGTAGCGGCATTGGCGCGACAGTTGCGTGCTTCCGGTTGGCGGTTTGCCCCCGTGTTGCGTTCGTTGTTTTTGTCGGAAGCATTCTACGCACCGGAAGTGCTGCGCAGCCAGATCAAGAGCCCGGTGCAGTGGCTGATCGGAACGTGTCAGCTGCTGGATCGACCCTTGCCGCCTAGCCCGATACCGGAAGTCATTCTGCGGGAGTTGGGGCAGAACTTGTTTGCCCCTCCAAATGTGAAGGGGTGGGAAGGCGGTTTTGCCTGGATTAGCACCACGACCTTATCGCGGCGCATGGCTTTTTCGGATGTGTTGATTCATGGTGCGTCCTCGCCTCAAATGCGAAGAAACTGGCGGCGCGCCGGACGTGATTTCGCGCCTGCGGATCCGCAAAGCATTTTGCCGGAGTCTGCCAGAGTGTCGGTGTCCGAGAGCGTCACACATTTGCACCGCCGATTTTTTCATGTGCCCATTCGAGAACGGGAGCTGGCGATGCTTCGTGAAACGGTTGGTAGCTGGCCTGCTGACGCTTCTGCCTGGCGCGACGCGGATATTCGCAACGCCGCTTTAGCTTGTATGCAAATCGCGCAGTTTCAGTTGACTTGAGAGAGGTGATACACATGCGGAAACATTATTTTCAGACAAGGCGAGATTTTTTGCGAACTACGCTTTTGGGCGGTGCGTTTGCCTACACGGTTCCGAGCTTCCTACAGTTGACCATGCAGTCGCTGCATGCGGAGGCTGCACATTCGGTGCTGCAGCATAAGACGGGCAAGGATCATCCTATATTGGTCGTCATTCAATTAGCAGGAGGGAATGACGGATTGAATACGATTGTGCCGTGGAGAAATGATCATTACTATCGCGCGCGTCCGAGCTTGGGAATTCCACAGGATCAGGTCATGAAGATCAATCATGATATCGGGATGCATCCTGCGCTCGCAGACTTAGCCCGCGTGTATGAAAGCGGAAACCTTGCGATCATTCAAGGAGTGGGCTATCCGAATCCCAACCGTTCGCACTTCCGGTCGATGGAGATCTGGCATACGGCATCGGATTCGGATCGTTTCGAGCAACACGGGTGGATCGGGCGTTATTTTGATCATGCTTGCCAGGGTATGGATGCTTCTGTCGGTATCCATGTAACGCCATCGCCACCGCAAGCATTTCAGGCTTCGCGTCCGAAGGGCGTGGCATTGGAGGTTGGCCGCGCATCCCGACAACGACCGCGCAGTTCGATGATGGAGATGGATGGCGAAGATGAAGACGATGTTTTCAGCGGGGCTTCGATTGACATGCTCAATGGGGGAGGCAGGCATGCTGCCGGGGAAGACCCACTCGATTTTCTGGAGCGTACGGCATTGGATGCACGTGTGAGTGCGGAACAGATTTCCGCTATTATGCGCAATCAGCCAGAGCCATCTGGATATCCAGGAGGCGGTTTGGCGCGTGACTTGCGACAAGTCAGCCGGTTAATTGCCGGCGGGATGTCCACGCGGATCTATTATGTGTCGCAAGGTGGTTACGATACGCATGTGGGGCAGGCGGGCACGCACAATCGGTTGCTGGGTGAACTTGGTGGTGCGATGCGCGCATTCGTAGAAGACTTGAAGCGACAGGGCAACCTCGACCGCGTTCTGGTGATGACGTTCAGCGAGTTTGGGCGGCGGATGCAGGAGAACGCGAACCAGGGCACGGATCATGGGGCAGCGGCACCGCTGTTTCTGGCCGGGGGAGGAGTTCCGCCCGGTGTATTTGGCAGGACGCCCAGTTTGGCGCCGCGGGATCTGCAACGCGGTGACCCTGTGCATACTACCGATTTCCGGTCTGTTTATGCGACGGTGCTGGAGGGGCACCTCGGCGTGGAGCATGAACCTATCTTGCGACGTAGATATCCGTTTTTGCGGTTTGCGTAGTGGCGAGGGTCCTTGCGATGATCGGCATATCCATGATTTGAAATACAGATAGCAAAGCTGGGAGTGGATTATCAACCTGCCTTGAGGTTGCTGTGGGCGCGTTACTCCGGCAGGAGCGGGGGAGCAGCAGGTTGCGGAAAAACCTGCCTTACTGTGGGGGGGGTGGGTAAAGTAGGTTGTGTCAACCTGCTTCTGTGTTGGATGCGGGTGGGGTCGGGAAGGCTGGCAGGTCATTGTGGAAGGGAGCCAGCGAAATAGAGGGGGATGAAGGTTAGGTGGGATGGCGTTCGAGTGCACACCAGGATTCAACGCACATCCGGCAGGTCAAGAAACGATCAGGTTGCGGCAGGCGGTGGCGCGGTCGCGGATTTCGTCGAATTTGCCGCTCTTGATGAGGTCCGGCGGTGCCAGCCAGGATCCGCCGATGGCAGCGGTGGTGGGCAGATCGAGGTAGGCTTTGGCGTTTTCGATGTTGATGCCCCCGAGCGGGAGGAAGGATACGCCGGCAGGGGCGTAGGGGCCAGCCAGTGCTTTAAGCATCGGGATACCACCTGCAGTCTCGGCCGGGAAGAATTTCATGAGGCGGTGTCCTTTGGCGAGGGCGGCTTCGATGTCGGATGGTGTCATTACGCCAGGGAAGTACGGGAAGCCTGCCGCAGCGGCCGCATCGCTGACGGCATGGTTCATGCCGGGGCTGACAGCAAAAGCTGCGCCGGCCGCTATGACCTGTTCGAGTTGCAGGGGTTTGAGTACGGTGCCTGCTCCCACCAGCATGGCAGGTCGTTCTTTGGTGATCGTGCGAATACAATCCAGTGCCTTGGGCGTCCGCAGGGTCAGCTCAATAGCTTCGATGCCACCTTCAAGCAGGGCGTCGGCTAAGGGTACAGCGGCCTCGATGGAATCGAGCGTTAATACGGCAACGACACGGAGGGCTTTGATTTTCTTTTCTGTTTCTGCTGCTGTCATGCTTTGTCCTTTTCGATCATGGGTGGCCATTCAATGCTCGGATCATATTTTCTTGTGCGGGTGGGCTCAACTCTTTTTGTTCTGTAATCGGTTTGATCGCAATGGAAAACAAGCAGGAACTCTTTATGAGAATGGCTGTTTCTGCTTGTGTTTTATGTTCCTGCCCACTACGTTTACTGGCATTCTCGGGGTCACACTCTTGTTATCGTGTTGATCCTACAGACTTTCTTTACCGTGTAACGGATTGATGCATATGTCTGTCGCGCGTAAGCACACATTTGGCTGGTCCATAGAAATGTTGCGCATGCTATTGGATCGTAGAAGTTTATGTCTGGTGCTTTCTGCTCTTACCGTCCTTTACTTTTTGGCGTTATCTCTGGGGGTCGTACTCTATCGCTGTCCCTTGCACACATCCACGGGTTTCCCTTGCGTAGGTTGTGGTCTTTCTGCTGCGGTTTTAGCGCTGTTGGGCGGGCGTTTTTCGCAAATGTGGCAGCTCCATCCGTTTGCACCTTATTTTGTGCTGTTGGGCAGTATGATTGTCGGTTCCGCTTTTTTGCCAGATGGGCTACGCATCCGCTGGAATGCTTTTTGGATTCGGCTGGAAGCGCGCACTAGGGTGCATGGCCTGATTTTAACCATTTTGTGTGTATTCGGTGCGTTGCGACTGTTGGGACAGTTGCTGATGACGCAATAGTATGGATACACCCAAGAGAAAATAGAAGGAGTAGAAAATGGCTACATTGATGGGTATTCTAATCGCAATTGCTGGTATCGTCAGCTTGGTGTGCTGGATTATGATCCTGATCAAGATATTCAACGAGAGTATTGGTTTGGGTATTTTAGGGATCATTTGCGGTTTGTTCGCTTTCGTATATGGCTGGGTAAAGGTCAAAGAATACAACTGCAAGAATGTGATGATGGCATGGACAGCGGCCTTTATCGTGACCATCGTTGCGAATGCACTGGGTGGTGCGGCCGTTGTGCGCAGCGTGATCGGTATGGCGGAGGAGTCTGGCGGCATAACGGAAGTGGAGTGGTCGACAGAGACCGAATAGCCTGCATCTGTTTGGCCCTGCGGCGGTTATCCGTCGTGAGGGCCTTTATGGGTTTGATGCATTTTCGATATGGCATTCCATGTTGAAATTTCCAGGGTTGTATTGTTCCTGATGTTGGTGATGTTGGGCTTATGCAGTGGTTTTACATTATAAATGAGCAGCAACACGGGCCCGTTACGGAAGCGGAGATGCGGGGGCTGATCGCGGAGGGGGTTGTTGCATCGACGGATTATGTCTGGCATGAAGGTTTGGGAGACGAGTGGGTCACTGCGGGTTCCTTGGTACATCAATTTGCGGATCAACCAGAACCACCGCCGGTTCCGGTTCCCGAAGAAGGCATAGTAGAAGCGCCCGTTTTTTCCGGTGATACGCCTAATGCTGATCTCATGCAGCATGCTCGCAGCGCATTAAAAGGGAACTGGGGTATAGCGGATGGGGCCTTACTGATTCACTTTGCGAGTCTCAAAGTGCTTGGCTCCATCGATCATGTAGGGGGGCTTTTTTTTATTGCTGTGGAAGGGCCGTTTCGTGTCGGGCTTGCCTTGATCTTTCTGCGCATCGTTCGTGGCGGGGAGGCACCGGGTATCAATCTGCTATTCAAGGGGTTTCAGCAAGTTGTGACCGCTATTTGCGCGTATTTGCTGAAGTTTCTTTTTATTTCTCTCTGGTCTTTGCTTCTGATTGTTCCCGGGATACTGGCGGCTTTTTCCTATACGATGACCTATTATGTCATCGCCGATCATCCCGGGATTGGGCCGCTTGAGGCCATTGCCAGAAGCAAAGCCATGATGTATGGCCGGCGGCTCAAATTGATGGATTTATATTGCCGCTTTCTGGGGTGGTTCCTGCTGGCATTGTTAACATGCGGGATTGGTTTCATTTTTCTCATTCCTTATTTCCGGGCGGCGCATGGGGCGTTTTATGAGGATATTCGCAACGCGCCGCCGATAACGAAGACCTAAGATGCTGCGGTTGTAAATGGCCTATCAGGACGAAAGAGCCTGCAATACCTAATTCCCTTCATGCCTGAATAGCTTGTTATATGTGCATAGTGAGAATTTTATCCATCCGGTTCTTGTAGGGGTACCGTGTCTTGTTTTTGCTGGTCGGATATGATGTTTGGGGGCTACTAGCGTTGGACGCGGCCGCTGGCGGAGCCGCCCATGAGGGCCTTGACTTCGGTCTCGGTTGAGAGGTTGAAGTCGCCGTGGATGGTGTGCTTGAGGGCACTGGCGGCAACGGCGAAGCGAATGGCGGTTTGCGGGTCGCGCATGTCTTTACTTCGTAAGGCATGAATGAGTCCGGCACCGAAAGAGTCGCCACCACCGACGCGGTCAATGATGTTGTGGATTTCGTAGGGTTTGTATTGGTCTGCTTTGTCCAGCGGGGCGAAGTAGCCTTTGTCATCTGACTTTATGTAGAGCAATGCCCCCCAGTTGTTGTGATCGGCGGAGTAGCTTTCGCGGAGGGTGATGGCAACTTTTTCGACCGATGCAAATGGGTGGGCGACTTTGCGGGCGACATCAACGTAGGCATCGGCGGCGATTTTGCCTTCTTCGATGGATGTGCCTTCTGCTTCGATCCCCAGCACGTCTGACGCATCTTCCTCGTTGGCAATGACAACATTTACATAGGGCAGGATTTCCGTCATGCAAGCGCGGGCCAGCTCTTTGGGAGCCTGGGCATCATCCCAGCGCCAGAGTTTTTTGCGGAAGTTGAGGTCCAGCGAGACGGGAATGCCCATGTCAGCGGCTGTCTTGACCAGTGTTAACGTAGCCTCGTAGGCCTCGCGACTCAGCGAAGGCGTGATACCCGTGGTATGCACCCAATCAATCCCTGCGAGTGCTTTTTTAAATTGATAGGCACCGGGTGGTGTGAGGGAGATCGAAGAGTAGGAGCGGTCATAATGCACGACAGAGGGACGCAGATTAGAGCCCGTCTCCACAAAATAGATGCCAAAACGACCTTCATCGCTCAGGTGGATGCGTGAGGTATCGACGCCCCAGCGGCGCATTTCCACCAAGAAAGAATCTGTTACACCGCCTTTCGGAAGCGCGGAAAGAAACGTGGCATCATTTCCTAATTGCGCGAGAGATACCGCAACGTTGTTTTCCCCGCCGCCAAATGATGCGTTGAGTAGTCCAGGAATGCTTTGCACATACCGCTGGTGATTCGGAGCCGTTAACCGGAGCATAACCTCGCCAAATGTCAGGATCATAATTACCTCTGTTTCAAAAAGTGGATATTGTGAGATAAGAACTGTTATTTCTTATACTGATACACATGTGATGCCAACTTAAATCATCGCATGTATCATTATTAAAGTGACCGATTGCTAGTGAAACTACAACCGTTGCAATTTGACAAAAGGATGCATATGATGCAGCGCTAGCGAGAGTCGCCTTCGCTTGCAGCATGCAGGGACAGCTCACATGTGGAATGGTAGATGCGGTAATCGGGATTACCTACACGACGGCGCAAATGTCTTCTGTGTTGTAGGCAAAGGGAATTTTGATAAACGATATTTGGTTGTGTATGAATTCCGATTCAGCTTTGGTGGCCGCTTGCATGGCTACGGCATGTTTGCTTGCATCGCCGCCTGAAGCAGTAATTACAGCTTTAACGACCTTGTTGCGGGCGGCTTTGGTGATTTCAGCCATCTCAAACAAACCGAGAATCAGATTTGCACCATAACCACGTCCAATAAAGTCGTATCCCGGAAGTCCTATGCCATGGTCAGACGTCGGAGCATGGTCAGGGCGAAATACGCCTTGCCAGCCCAAATCAACAAGTGTGTGCACGACTTTAGCCAACTCTTCGCGATGCTCGGCATGGTGCCCTTCGCGAAAATTCTTGTAATCGGTTTCGATTGGCCTGAGGTGTACATGAGGAAAGATTTCGTCGATCGTCATGCCTTGCAGCAGACCGTACTCGGCAATTTCCCGAATCATAGTTGTGATGTCGCGATTCTTGGCATTTGCCATTAAGGACCCGATGCAGAAGTTGGCGCCACAGCCATGATCCAGAAGGAATTTATAACCGGTACATCCCCCTACAATGCGTGGCGATCCGAGAAATGGTGTAAATGCAGGGTCATCCGAGTGGCAGCATAGGCGCACACCCGAGGCTTTGGCAACAGGAACCACACTTTGGAGGAAATAGGTGATATGGTCGCGTAGGTCTTTCTGGCTCATGCCTTGATACTTGGATACTGCCTCGCGAAAATCCTCGATGGTAAAGCCTGCTTGCGCCCCAGGTAGTCCGGACGTGATAATCGCTTCCAGCTTTTTCTGGCGTTCTGGGTCGTTCTCCAAATATTGTTTCCAGTATTTATGAGCTTCTTCGATTTCCTCTGCTGTGAAGGAACCATCTTCCATATATGCGCATTCGGTTTCGTGTCGCTTTAGGATGTAAATGTCAAATGCAGCGAATGCTGCATGCACATATTTCAAGGCTTT
>PXBF01000142.1 GCA_003567005.1 PVC group bacterium | reverse complement strand
GCCTTTCGCGATTGCAGCAGTCTTGTCAGCCTGACGATGCCGGTTGCGCTTTCCAGTATCGGCAGTTTTGCTTTTGCCGATTGCACCGGTCTGGCTATTGTGAGATTCAAAGGGAATGCGCCGCATGTCGGCACGAGTATTTTCTCGTCATCGACATCCGCGGTTTACCGGACCTTGGGAACCGTTGGTTGGGGAAACTCCATCGGAGGGCGTACCTTGCGATACTGGTGTCCGGATAGCGACTCTACCTTTACGTTGCAGCAGGATGTGATTCACATCACCGGGAACTTGTCGCGCGCTGGAGATCTCTGGATTCCGCCATTTATTGCAAATGTTCCTGTGGTAGCAATCAGCAGTAGTGCGTTCCGGAACTATACAAATTTGACAAGTATCCTCATTCCAGAGGGGGTGTCGAGTATCGGGAATGCCGCCTTTGATGAGTGCACTAGCCTCACAAACGTATATTTTGCGGGCAATGTGGCGAGCATCGGGAGCACCGCCTTTCGGAACTGCAGCAGTCTGAAAAGTATAATAATTCCGGATGGAATCAGCTTTCTAGGTGTCAGTGCATTCCAGGGGTGCGGTAGTCTTACGAATGTTGTCATTGGAAGCGGGACAGCGACCATTTCCGATTCTGCGTTTCGGGGGTGCGATGCCTTAGTCAGCATAACGCTTGGGGCAGGTTTGCAAGGGATTGGAAACGATGCCTTTCGCGATTGCCGGAGTTTGCGAAGTGTGATCATTCCTGATCGTGTCGCTTATATCGGTCAGTATGCATTTTATGGGTGTTCCGCCATGACGAACGCCGTTATCGGGAACGGGGTTGTGAGTATCGGTAATTATGCATTCCAGAACTGCGGTAATCTTGAAAGTGTGTCATTCGGGGAGCAAGTTGCGAGCATCGGTTTGGATGCTTTTCGCGACTGCGTTAGTCTGGAACATGTTGTTTTGCCTGATCGTTTGGAAACCATTGGAAATTTTGCATTTTCGGGCTGCAGTCGTTTGGCGACAGTTATTCTAGGAAGCGGTATCTCCAGTATTGGGGACTATGCGTTCCAAAATTGTACGAGTTTATCTGGTGTTGTCATTCCTGAAAGCATGAGTCAGATTGGTGCTTTCGCCTTTAGAAACTGTACGAATCTTACGAGCCTGGTGATTGAGAATGCCCCGGCGATTCTGGGTAATTCTGCATTCCGGGATTGCCATGCGTTGGTGCATGCCCATCTCGGTGAAAATCTAGTCAGCATTGGGGCCTCCACCTTTCACGGCTGCACAAGTCTGGTTGAAGTCGTTATCCCGGACAGTATAACCAGCCTAGGGACAGGCGCATTTTCCGGTTGCAGCAGTCTCGTGCGGGTGAGGATTGGTACTGGTTTAACAAGCCTGCCTGATGGTGTCTTTGCCACCTGTATCGGTCTTGAGAGCATTGTAATTCCCAATAATGTGACCAATATCGGAAACCATGCATTTTCCGGTTGCACCGGCTTGTTGGATGTCAGCATTGGTGATGGTGTGGTCAGCTTGCGTTCCGGGGTTTTCAATGGTTGCAGTAGCTTGCGCGTCGTGACGATAGGCAGGAGTTTAGAGAATATTGGTTCAGTGGCTTTTGCCGATTGCGTTAGCCTGGATAGGGTTATGTTTGCTGGTGACGCACCTGCATTAATCGGTGTCGCGCATTTCTCTTATACCCCGGCAACGATATATCGTCGCTATAATGCTTCTGGATGGGGTACCACACTAGGAGGACGTCCTGTCAGAATCTGGCCGGAAATATCATCGGTCTCGCGGATGAAAGATGGCACCGTCTTTCTGAACGTAGAGGCCAGCAGGCAGCAGTTTGTCGTTATTGAGTTCTGCACAGATTTGCATGCGGGTGCATGGCAGGAGATCTACATGGACGTGGTCCCGGCGGGGGATCGTCTTTTGGCTCTCGACCCTGATGCATCGGCAAATGAGCGACGCTTTTATCGCATTGTCTTACCATAGTACATAAGTACATATGTACTTGGAATGATGGGCTCCGGGGAATACGTTTTGTAACAGGAATCATTTGTATTTACGATGGGTCGGAGGGTTAGCCCCTCAGAACAGGGGGTATGCATGCAGACAGTAAATGGGACAGTAAATGGAGACGGACAATTTGCGTGATTCGTTCGCTGTTGGAGCGCGTGCCGTCGATGGAAGTATCATGATATTGCCCAGAAGACGGTTGGATTGTTGATGCGCATGCTTTGGTGGATGCCAGGAAGGCGCATGAAGCTGTTTGGGGGCAGAAATTAGTCTAAACGGTTGTTTGCGGGCAGAGCGCAGCGACCACCGGAGCGGATATCCGGCGTTTCGGAGCGGAGGGTAGTGCTGTTGGTCAGCACACAATCGGAGGTGTCACGGGATCGCGCTGCAAACGTCTTGCCGTGAATAGCCGATTCGGTCTGACGCATCGCATGTTTCTGGCTCCGGTCTGGCGTTTAACCCCGAAGTTGCTGCGGTAGCGGTGAAATGTTTCATCCACAAATACGCGCGAGCCCAGGATCATCCCATCTGAGAAGTACCGTACGCGGCAATGCAGTGCTTCGCGCATGTTGAGTTGTCCACCATTTGCCAGCACCTCCTTGACCCGTTCAGCATCAATTCCGCCACGATTGCGCTCGGGGTCTTTTACGCCTCGCTGATACAGCAAGTGCCGGTAATGCTTTGCCAGGCGTTCCCAGTTAGCCCTTTTGCCATCTGGCGATTGCATTACGCGGATAAGCCCCTCGCGGGCAATCTTCACTCCGGCGATTGCCTCGCCATAGCCACAGAATCGATAATCCTGCGGATCCGCCACAATGCCCGCACGTACGGCATTAAGGTCGATATAGGAGGCCAGCGTCCATAGCGCCCTGCGCGAATTTTCGAAAAGTACGCTTTTGAAGCGCGATTCCCAGAGCGTTCCTTGCCGGTCATGGCGGCGGTTGTAGGACATCGTAAAGCGTTGCTTGAGCGTCTTGACGAATTCCGAGAGATTGTACATGCGCTTGGTATAGCGGGCTTTTAGCGCATCGGCTTCTGCGTCCCTGCCATTGGCCCGCAAATCGGCCAGTTCGGTTGCAATTTGTTCCACAGCAGTACTATCATATAGAAAGTACAATCGTCTGATCAGTTCTTTGTCGGTTACCGGTTCGGGCTCAGGAACACGTAGACAAATATGCCAGTGGTTTGAGAGGCAGACCCATGTCAGCACCTGGCATCCCGAAAATGCCTCTACGGCACGCATGATACGGCGGAAACGCTCCTTTTCCGTGTCATCGAGAATAAGTCGCCGGTCCACGATCCGGCTCAATATGTGGTAAAATGATTCTCCCTCTCCAAGAATACGAGCAACACGCATGTCAATATCTCCTGTTTATCAGGGCTCCCAATGATCCCTACATATACAGGAAGAAATGAGCAGCAAGAATTTCCAAAAAAATCTTTCCCAGATTGTCTGTCCCCTTATTTTTGTCCCCTTATTCTCCATCAATGGACTTTGAAGGAACATTCAATCAATAGTCGGATGGAATCGGATTCCGTGTAGATCCACGTGGCCGGCTGGTTCGCCAGCCGTGTCGGCTAAGGCAAAGAAGCCGATCTTGGCACCGATCCAGCCTCCGGGTGTGGCGGTGAATACTTCGCCCGCACCCGTAAACGTTTCGCCATCCAAGCTGTAAAGGAACCGGCAGCATCCGCCTTTGTCGACTTCGATCCGGAAGGTTATGGCATGGGTGGTGATGGTAGCGGTATGCTGCTCGATTTCTTGATCGCCCTTGTTCGCATTCTGACAATTCACAACGCGGACATGTGGCTGCCCATCCTGCTGTTTGAGGGCGATGTACTGATAGCTCTTTCCCATGACGATAAGGCCGGCCTCGTCGCCATCTTTTTGGGGGTGCAGCACAATCTTTGCGGTGGCGGCAAATGTTTCGGCCGGAAATTTCTGTAGCAGTAAGCTTGGCACCCGTCCGCTCCAGATGTTAGCACCGTCGGCAGGACGGGGTTGCATGTGCAGTCGATAATAGCCACCTGGCTCGCCAGCGCTTCCGAATGACGGTTTGGGATTGCCATGCCATTGCCACTGCAGACCTGGTTTTCCGCTTCCGAAGGTATCACTATCGGCAGGCGTGATCAGGCGGGTAGGACCATCGAAAGCGGGCTTGCGGTGTGTGTGCAAGGGGTTGCCGACGCCATTGCCGTCGAGATCAACTCCCATGAGCGGCCAGCCGTCTTCCCAGTGCACCGGATTGAGATGCACGACGCGTCCGTAGGCACCTCTGTCCTGGAAGTGGAAGAACCAATCCTCGCCCTTCGGGGTATCGATCCAGGCTCCCTGATGGGGGCCATTGATGTCGGTTGGCCCTTGCTCGAGAACGCGTTTGTGTTCGTAGGGGCCGAACACATGTTTTGCGCGTAATGCCAGTTGCCATCCGTCCTTCACCCCGCCAGCGGGAGCCAGAATGTAGTACATACCGTCGCGCTTATGAAACTTGGCTCCTTCGACCGTGTAATTCCCGCTATCGAGTCCGTTGAAAACGACCACTTCCTCGCCACGCATTGCGGATAAGTCCGGCGCCATTTCCTGGACGACCAGAATGGAGTGCCTCCCCGCGCGGCTATTCGCGAAAGCATGCGCGAGGTATATTTTTCCATCATCATCCCACAGGGGCGTGGTGTCGATGAAGCCTCGTCCTTCTTTTATCATATACGGTTTGGTCCAGGGACCTTCTATGGTTTGGCTTTTCGTGTAGTAAATGCCAAAATCGGGATCGCCCCAGAAAATGAAAAAATAGCCGTCTTGGTGCCGTAGGCACGGCGCGTATACACCGTTACCGTGTTGCGCTTTGTCGTACACTTCCGTTGGCTCCATGACGGGTAGCGCATGACTGATCAGTTCCCAGTTCACCAAATCCAGCGAACGCAGTAGGGGCAGACCGGGAACACAGTGAAAGGAGGACGCGGTCATGTAATACACATCGCCAACCCGGATTACGTCCGGATCAGAGTAATCCGCGTAAATAATCGGGTTCGTGTAGGTGCCGTCGCCGTTGTCGGGCACCCATACTTCTGAAGCTTGCGCAGCCGCACTGCTATCACAATTCATCGTTTTCAGGGTATTTTGCACCATTTGGTGATATGTCATTTGCTCTACTCCTTTGCATTTGCCGTGAATCTGCATGATCCCAGAACGCTGCAATTTTGCCAATTCAAATTCCAATTATATCTATCATCGCCAGAAGGGGGCGTCCAGTCACTTCGGGCTGCCCCAAGAGGTGTATAGCAGAATGCGGCGATTCAAAAACAAAAACCGGTTGTGGGCATGAGTCGTCCTTTGCGGATAAGCGGGGTGATTGGGGGCGGGATGTGACCCTGTGGGCTGCACGGAGGTTGGGAGGGTATACGCTCAGGGAACTGGCAGATGAGGTGGGCGGCCTGGACTACAGTGCCGTCTATCAAGCGGTCAGGCGCATAGAATCGCGCGCCAAGGAGGACAAGGAATTGGCTGATAGAATGAAAGCATTTCGCGGCAAACTGAAAAATGTGTATAATGTCTAGACGTGATCCCTGGCGTTTCTTGACGACCTACCTCCCCGCTGCTATCATTCCGAAACCATGAGTGCCGAATACTGGATCGAAAGGCTTGATCTCCTGCCCCATCCCGAAGGGGGGTGCTACCGGGAGGTGTACCGCTGTAGCGAGTCGTGCCACGCCTGCGGTCTTCCTGTGCGTTTCGGGGCGGACAGGGCCTTTTCGACAGCTATCTATTTCCTGCTTCAGGCAGGCGGCTTTTCCGCGTTTCACCGTATCAAGTCGGACGAGATATGGCATCACTACGACGGCGGGGACCTGGAGATACTCGTCATTCACCCGGACGGAG
>PXBF01000007.1 GCA_003567005.1 PVC group bacterium | reverse complement strand
TCCGAACGCCAAGCCCGCCCGCTCGCCAAGCTGCCACCGGAGCAACAATCGGAGGCATGGCAAGCGGCGGGAGCGGATCCATAAACATGATTAGCGGTTGTGTCAAAAATCTGACACAACATCGAACAAACAGCCCTAAATACATGCAGAACATGACCAAATCATGCTCAAAATATGCACTTAATGAAAAACACTAAAAAGGGGAGTAAATATCCGTGTTAAATATTTGCAGAATAGTGACTTGCACAAATAAAATGTTGTGTCATGTTGTGTCAGGAGTCAGAGCAAAAAAGAGCAAAAACACGCTATTTGGTGCAAAGTATGAAAGTTGTAACGTGTTGTGTTGCAACATGATGCAAAACCATGCAAAATTGCGCTATTGACTCGAAATCATGTGAACACGCAAGTGTTCCGGGGGTTCGAATCCCTCACCCTCCGCCAGTCTTCGTTCGCAGCGCAGCGGAAAACGAAGACTGCCCGGCGTAGTTCCGCGATAGGCGGAACATAGACGGGCCGGGTTGATGCTTGGCGCTGCGAACTACGCCTGGCAGGCCATTCGTGGGACCCTTCTTCTACGTATATGGGTCAACACCATTAAGTGGCGCCGTCTCCCTTTTGACTAGGTGCCTGATGGCAGCCTCTGCGTGCCGTTTGCGCTGTGCTATTGGTGAAGGGAAATGGATTGTTTGTTTTAGCGTGACCTGATTTAATCAGCGTTGGTGTTCACGGTTACCATCGTGCTGGCATGATCTGCTGAAGGGATACTCCATGAAATCACCGCCGAGTCGCTGGTGGCATGTTATTGCGGTATTGGTTTTTCTGGCTGGTGCGCTGGGTATGCCGGGCATGATGTTTTTGCTCATGTTTCAGTTTCTCTCGGGGGGAGAGGAATTCGAGGTGCCTGGTACGCATACCTTGCAGCTAGATGAGCCTGGTGCATATACCGTCTGGAATGTGACGTCTACCTTTCGTGACGGTCAACAGTACCACTTCTCGGATAGCCTCCCATCTGGAACCCGCATCCGTATCCGGGAGGTGGAATCAGGAATCGAAATTCCGACTACTCGCGCGATGAATGCGACAGAAACCTCTGGTTCGACCACACGCCGATCTGTTTGTCGGTTCACGATAGAATCACCGGGAGCCTATGATGTTGTTGTAGACCAAACTGATGAGAAGCGTTTGCTGATGGTGCGGCGGGCTGTCGGGGCGCGTGTTTTCTGGATATTTTTTCTAGCTATTATCGTGTCGTTTCTGTGCTGGATTATCGCGCCGGCCATTAGCATTATTGTGGAGGTTCGCCGGTATTATTTCCGCAGAGAACAGGCAGATAAAGCCCGTGAACTTGCCTTGGGGGCGTAACGCGCATTCGCCGCGGCACATTACAAATCCGGGCATCTACTACGTACGCGAGGATCCATTCGGTTACAGTTAAATGAGAGGTCTATTTTTTAACTGTGAGAGTCATGCAGAGGCAAAAAATTTATTGTAACTGGTTGGTGTCTAAGTGCTTGTTTTGTCGAATGCAGGTAAGCGCCCAAAATACGAAATGCTGTTTTGTTATAATTCGAGTTCGAGGGTGGTTTGTGCAAAGGGGGCAACGGTTACGGTGCCGTATGCATCGCTGTCGATGATTCTTATCGTGTATGTTCCTGCGGGCAAACCATGTACGGTAGTCTGTCCCTTTTCATCTGTGGGTAGGAGGGAGAGGGACTTTGTCATACTGGACATGTAGCCCAAGTCGAATGATGTGTGCATTCGTTGGATCTCGTTCCCATCGGCATCTGAGATTTGCAAGTTGCGCCCCTTGATTTGATCAGGAGGTCCGCTCAGACTGACGGTAACATCTCCGCCCGGTTTGAGGACGAAGGCTAAGGGATCTTCGCTATTCTCGTCCACAAATTTCCCTGGGGCAATTAGTTCCTGATGTAAGCATGCAACATAATAGCGTCCTGGTGGCAGTATATTTGCGATTTCAAAGTGACCATCTGAATCAACATTTGCGGCTCCCAGTGGGTTTCCATCTTCTGCAAAGGCCATGATAAATGTGTGCCCGATGGCTCCTTCTGGTTCCCGGCGCACGTTTCCTTCGATTCGTATGCCGGCCGCCAACTGAATGGCCTGTTCCAAGTATGTGTCGGTTTCTATTTCCATGGTTGTGGTGATGGCTTCTCTGTTCGTCTCATCCATGATGGTGATGCGGAGGGGTCCTGCAGAGAGGTCTTCGATTTCAAAGAATCCATCGGCATCGGTTTCTACCGTTTTGCTCAGCATGCCTTGGGTCATGATATCGAGAAAAGTTGGCGAAACGATCACCTCTGCACCTGCGGTGGGCGTGCCGTTTTCCCCGACAACCTTACCGCGAAGGGTAATGCCTCCGATGTGAATATCCAGTTCCGACTGTCCTTCCTCAATTGAGGCAGGCACGGTATGCTGGGAATTGGGGGATGCGAAAGGATGCGCGCTGTCATCCTTGGCCACGATGGCCAAATAGTCTCCGGGTTGCAAATTTGTGGCCGTGTATCTTCCGTCCGCGTCTGTGATGGTAGGTTCTCTACCCATGAGGGCCATGCTGGTTGCCATGTTGACTTTACCATTTTCGTCCAGGGGGATAAACATGATGCGGACCGCTGCCAATGGTTTGTCCTCGCGGGTGATGCGGCCGGAAACGGTTTCGCCGCGCAGGATTGTTTCTGGTAGATCGGCTACGCGTTCCTGGCCTGCCTGCAGTTCGACCATACGCATGGTTGGCATTGTTCCCGTCACCATGCCTCCGTATGCATCCGTTTGCATTGCCATGATCATGTAGTTGCCGGGCATGATATCTTCAAATGCGAAAGCGCCCTCACTATCCGTTGTTGTTTGGTTTGGGGGAATATGTCCGGCATATCCATCGGAGACATGATTTAGCATGACCATCTTGCCCGGTTTCGGTTCGCCTTCGTTATTGCGTAGCGTGCCACGAATTGATCCGGGCAAAGGAACGGATATGCGGATTTCAGTGGTGTCTGTCGTGATGTCTTCAATAAATATACGTTGGCTAGCGATCGGTTGTTTTGTTTCCATGTCGTTGTAAACATGCAGATGCAAGACGCCAGGCCCCACGCCAGATATTTCGAAAGCACCTTGTGTATCCGTTTGAACCGGATCGTGATCTGCGGCCTTGACGTATACTGCAGGGAGAGGTTTTCCTGCGGGGTCCATGACAATGCCGCCCGCTGTTATGCCGCGTTGCATTACCACCTTGAGTGCTTCGGGGGCGTCGCGTCCTTCGGACAGATCAATCGTTCGGGATGCATCTACCCACGGCCGCAAGCGAACGTTGAGGGTATAACGATTACCGCCTCTTACCGTAACGGTCGTTTCTCCTCTGGTATTCGTTCTGTTTTCAGGTTGGCCACGACCATGCATCATAAAGGGATGGTCAGCAGGATTTACGGTGACGGTTGCGTCCGGGATCGGATCCCCTTCTGGCGTTTGTACCTGCAGGGGGATAGTATGTTGTGGGGCAAGAATTACCATTACATCGTCTGCCCCGGCAGGAACATCTGAAAGGGATGAAAGCTCCTCAAAGTATTGGCTATCACGGATCGTGATGTTGAAGGTGTCGTCCGGGAGTCCTCCGATACGAAAGATACCGTATGCATCGGTTTCGGTATTTCGCGTTACATAATTTCGATGATCAAAAGATGTCGAGGCGGTGTGGGCAGACACGCGCGCTCCGACAATGGGCGATCCATCGGCATCAGTTACCGAGCCGATGATTTCCTGGCCGCGGTGTAGGATGAGGTCGTCGAGATGATCGGTTTCATTCGTGATTTCCACTGGGTCTACTGCACCGTAATGATACGGAGCATCGACGTATATCTGGTAACGTCCCGGTTCGATTGCCTGCAAGTGAATGAGGCCCTTTGCGTCACTTTCTGCCCGTGGAGACCGAGCATAATGGTGGGCCTGCTTTTGTGCTTGCTCTGGAGACAGGCTGATTGTGACATCGGGAATGGGGTTGCCGGTGTCATCGAGGATACGCATTCTGAGGCTGATTCCTTTGCCGAGGGTGTAGACAAGTTCTTCGTCGGAATCAAGCGGTAGGGTGATGGACTCGCTGTGCGAAACCCTGTCGTCCATTTGAATATTGAGTGAGCCTGTTCCTGCGGGTAGCCCTCTGAGACGGAAGCGTCCTTCTGCATCCGTTCGTGCATGGCGGGATACGGGTCTGGAATGAGTAGCATCTCTGCCAAACATCCTTTGAGGCGACGGGGTTTGGTAAAACATGGCAAAGGCATCCTCGAGCGGTTCGCCCTCATCATCTACAACGCGTCCCCGTAATACCGATACCTCCGGGAGATCGATGGACAACTCGGTTATTTCTTCGCTTGTAATGGTGATTTCGTTCTGGGTATCACCCAGGGATTCGTCGCGTAAGAGGAATAGGAAATCTCCGGGGGGCAATCCTTCGAAAATGGCAATACCATCTTGCAGGGGTGCCTCGAATGGGGTTTGACGAAATCGTTCGCCCTGGGATTCGAGTGCAATGGCTAGATTCTCCGGCAAAGTGTGTTCCGGGGTTGGAGGGGTGACGGTAACGCGTAGCGTACCCAAGGGCCACACGACAAGATCCGGGGCGGTCACATCTTCGTGTTCCAGGGTTACGGATGGCGCAGAGAGGCCTTTCGGGGCCATCTGTTCGCTTATCACGAGCAATTGGTAGGTATCCGGTCCCAGACCGCTTATATGGTAAAACCCTTGCTCGTCTGTTGTCGCTGGTGTTCGACGTCCGTGAACACTGACGTTGATCCCTTCAGCCGGTGTGCCATCCGGCAAGGTGACGCGGCCCCGGATGCTGGCGGCGGTTTCCAGTTGCAACTCGAGGTAATGGATGTCTTCCGTTACTGTTATCTGATCGGCTGGATGCGTAAACATGTCAGATTCGATGCGGATGCGGTAATCGCCTGGATGCAGGGCTGCAAAGGCAAAGCTTCCCTGCGAATCGGTATGCACCTTTCCAGCGGGCACGTAATGTCGGCAACGAGCCTCGAGTCTGCGTTCCAGTAAAACGGTGATCTTTTCGGCCGGTTCATTATCCGGTGTATAGAGCATCCCCATCAGTTCGCCGTCATCCCGCAGCTCAATGGTACCGAAATCCTGTGATGTACGCAGGTGCGGATATCCAATCAGGGCACGACCGTGTTGATCTTGCACAAAGAGCCAGTACTCATCGCCGTGTGGAGGGGCTTCTATGCGGAACGTGCCATTGGCCGCAGGGGCTTGTTCGATACGGAAATCCGATGGCGGCGTGCGGCGTTGTCCTTCATTGTGTTCGAGGCATACCGTGTAATGATCAAGGCTACCTCCTTCGGGCGGCACAATACGTCCTTCGAAAACAATGGGTGCGGCTTGGGTTGCCAGCGTAATCGTAAATAGGATGCTGACTCCGAGGAATGTGAATGTTGTTGTCTTCATGGTTTATGTTCCTCTTCCGTTCATGACAATGCCCCCGTCCGGTTTGCGCCGGTGAAGGTCAAGGGATGTTATCTTTCATTTTTACAGGGGGTCTTACCACCAGTTGTTCTTGCCAATCTGAAACGAACAACTGGCAGTGCGCTCGTGATTGGCTTTTACCAACGCAATCTGCGGAAGGCGATGCTGGCAGTCCAGCGCTCTGCTTCCGCATCATAGTAAGCTGGTGCAACGGAGCCTATTTCGGCATTTGGTTCCAATGGTAACGCAATGCCGGTGATGGCGCCGATGCGGACGGGCTCCAGTGAGTGGCCCAGCTCTTTTGAAAGTTCCTCGATTGTGGCTTCTTCCAACCGAAGTATGATGAGATGATATTCATTTCGCCCCGTTCCATGGCGCAGCATGAAAGGTTGGAAACCGGAAGCCGTTAACATATGACCGAGCAATTCGGCGCGGGATTGCTGGTCGCCTTGTTTTGCGCTCAACACCCGGTTGAGCGGCGTGCAGGTGCGGCCTGCTC
>PXBF01000093.1 GCA_003567005.1 PVC group bacterium | reverse complement strand
GTGGATCTAAATAATGCTGCACCTCGTACCCGTCCGAAAGACCATCATTATCCGTATCCCACAACGTCGGATCGGTACCATAAATCATGATCTCGTCAATGTTGCTAATACCATCGCCATCGGAATCAAACTCCGCATCATTCAGCAAACTATTCGGATCCAGCGAATACGGATTATGCGGGTCAGCCCCAAGACGGAACTGCCAGTAATTGCTCAATCCGGTACCATCCCAGTTATCGTTCGCAAGGGAAGGACCATTCGGATCACGGCCATGCAGCTCATACCACCAATCGGGGATACCATCATCATTGCTATCATGACGCGACAACTGCACCGGTGCATCCACAGGTGCATCATCCATCGCAACACCACCATAAAGCGTGCCTGCATTACGCCATGCGTAAAGCCAATCGCGCTTGTACCCAGGTGCAAATTCTTCAACCTGCCCCATATACCAGTCAGGATGACCGCTCACACCATAGTGCCGCCCATCCGGAGCTGGCCCCGTAGCACTGGTGCCATCATCAAACCGATAGTACGAAACCAGATTGTTGCCTGCCAAAGGTGCAACGCCAGCTAACATGGCATGCACAACATCGGCCGTAGCGGCTATATCATGAATAGCAACCTCATCCATCATGCCAGCGAAACCGGCACCAGCTCTTGTCCATACCGGACCAACGCCATTGATTACCGGGCGTTTGACCGTATTCGTTGAAGCAGCCTGCATACCATCCAGATATATCCGCATCGCACCGGTCTGACGATTAAAGGTTGCTGCCACATGTGTCCATTCGTTAAGCGATAATGCATAGTCCAATGGCACTGTAAGTTGTACGTCGTTATGATCACCGGGCGTGAACAGGAATTCAACACGCCCATCAGGGAGCACATGCAAGCGATAATTGTACACATCCTCCTGCACCTGCCGCGCAAGGATATCACCACCACTCAACAGGTTTGTTGGATACACCCACGCCTGGAGCGTGTATTCGCGCAAGGCAAAGCGCAATTGCCGTGGCATCTCAACGAAGCTGTTGGCCCCACCATCCAGCGTCAATACGCGATCATGCATTGGAATCAAGGAATTCGACGGAACACCGTCGGCCACATCGCCATCAAGGTAGCCATTGTCAGCCGTATCCGGCAGCAAGGGATGTGTTCCCAAACGTTGCTCTTCGGCATTCGACAAGCCGTCCCCATCCGCGTCTTCATCCGCGTCTGGAATACCATTATTGTTCGAATCCACATGACGAGGATTCGTATCTGCCAGATAATTGTACAGAATACTCATGCCATCACGGGCCACATCTATCGACGCATCGACGGCCGTCGTACCAAAGAAAAGACGGCTCCACCAATCCGGCAGCCAATTGTTCTGGCTAAAGGAAAGGTACTCATGTAAGTGGGCATACGTATTCGTCGCAAATGCAATACCTTGCAGGGCAAAATCGTGATCCAAGCGATAAATATGATCCTCCGCACCAAACCCGTCAGCGGTCCCCGTGAACAAATTCGTGATGGTCGTATTTTCACCATCATCAAACGTGTAATACGCAATCATGTCATCAAGCTGCGTGGCATCACCCTCGTCGATGAGGAGCGTAGTGCCCTCGGTAGTCGTGCCCGCCTGGCCGGCAAACCGGAACTCGAAATTGCTCAGGAAAATACCGCTATCCCAGACGTCGTCGCCTGCATCGGCAATGACGAGTTTCAGGGTATGTGTACCTGGCGACAAGGGCTGCGAGGTCACAAGCAACTGGGTTAAGCCGTTATACTCAACATCCAGATTCACTGGAATCTTACCACCCTTGGCAGGGTGATCACCGTGCCATGGATCATTATCCAGCGTGAAGAAGTTGTTGTTGACCGTAATCGGATCCCCGTTCAAGTCGAACGAGATATTCTCGCTATTGAGGAAGGCACCAAACGCATCATTGAACTCCCAGCCAACAAACTCTGGAAATTCTTCCGATCCGAACAGCATCCGGAAGGTGATGCCATCAATCGTGGCATCCGTCGTAAACGTGATTTCCAAGGCAGCAGCATCATATGTCGCCACACCGACCAATGCGGTCAAGTCTGCGTCGCCAGGCGTACCTAAGGCCGTAGACATAGCCGGGGAGCTATTGGGCCCTTCCCCATCGATTGCACGGCCCGTTGCCAGAATAATACCGTTCTGCGGTCTCGGCATATTGCTGGGCAGTGACGGGAATCCTTCATAAAGACCAGCCGCTTCCGCATGCCCCGTGTAGGTGACCGAAAAGTTACTGACCCCTGCTGGCATGCTGCCCGACAAGAGCGCCTCCCACAAGGCATTGGCATCATTATTCGGCGTAATTCTGAGAGAACCGGGATCATCATCGTCATCATCGTCATCGCCGGGATCGGGCTCATCCTCAATCAACCCCTTTTCAAAGGCTTGAACCTGCGCCATCGTCCGCGCCGAGATCGTCTTGTTATGCCAGAAGGCAATTTCTTCCGCCGTCCGGCTTACCTTCCACACGCGCAGCTCGTCGAGATACCCGTTAATCCCCCCCCCTACCTGCGTCGTGCCACGTCCTTGCGCGGGATTCTCGACCACAACTTGCGATTGCAGCGACATGCCGTTCACATAGAACGTCAAGCTATCCTGCTCCGGATTCCATACGCCCGCCAGATGGGTCCACTCGTTGGTCGGAATGGTGGCATTTGCTCCTGCTGTATACCGCGTACCACCCATTGTCGTAAATGTCACATAAGGAACGTTGTCAGCCACGCGCAACGCAAAATTCGTGCGCCCCGTATGGGTTACACGCTCGATAATTGCACCAGTCTCATTTGTCGAAGCTAAATTCACATAGGCTTCCAGTGTCCAGACCGGCACATCGAACCGATCCTCGGTTCGCGTCGTCCCTGCGGGCAACGTACGCGCAACACCATCCAGAATCATCGATTTCGGAAGCAGCGGACTGCGCGAATCCAATGGACTGGTAATCGACCGTCCACCATGCAACAAGGCCGGATTCACATGATCCCCATCACTGATACCATTATCAGAGGTATCCGGATTCGTCGGATCGGTGCCCCAAATATGAATTTCATCCCAGTTCGAGAGCCCATCGCCATCACTGTCATACTCTGCATCGGTCAAAATGCCGTTCGGATCGAGGGAGTAGGCGTTGTTCGGGTCACTGCCAAGCCTGTATTCCCAGTAGTTGGAGATGCCATCATCATCCCAGTCCTCGTCGGCCACGGAGTCGCCGGCCGGATCCAGACCATAGGCCAGATACCACCAGTCCGGAATGCCATCGCCATTGGTATCAAGCTGGCTATAGAGCACCGGCGCATCCGCTGGCGCATCCGCCATGGAAACCCCGCCCATCAGCGTACCGGCATTGCGCCATTCGTTCAGCCAGTCGCGCTCGAAACCGTGCGCGAACTCCTCGACTTGGCCCCAGTACCAGTTGGGATTCCCGCTGGTCCCGGTGTGGCGGCCGCCGGGCAGGCCATCCCATACAGCACTCGTGCCATCGTCAAAGCGATAATAGGAGATCAAGGCTTCCGATCCGGAGATGGCCACACCGCCCAGCATGCCGCGAATGGCATCGGCTGTAGCAGGCACCCCATGGATAGCCACTTCATCAAGCATACCGTCAAAGCCGGCACCGGCACGGGTCCACACAGGACCGACGCCATTGACGGCCGGACGCTTGGCCGTGGTCAGCGAGGCGGCCTGCTTCCCGTTGGTGTAGATGCGCATCACGCCAGTCTCGGCGTTGAAGGTCGCGGCCACATGCGACCATTGGTTCAGCGGCAATTGCTTGCCCGCAGCCACCGTCAGCACGACATCCGCCGTATGGTCTCCCGGTGTGAACAGGAATTGAACCCGACCGTCGCCGCGTAAACTCAAGCGGTAGTTGAAGACACCAGCCTGCACCTGGCGGGCGATGATGTCGCCACCGTTGGCCGAAGGATTGACCCAGGCCTGCAGGGTGAACTCGGGCAGCGCAAAGCGCAACTGCCGCGGCATTTCAACAAAGCTATCTGCGGCACCATCCAACGTCAATACACGATCGTGCATCGGAATCAGGGAACTCGAAGGCACCCCATCGGATACGTCACCATCAAGATAACCGTTGTCCGCCGTGTCCCGCAGTAGCGGATGCGTTCCCAGAGCTTGCTCCTGTAGGTTCTGCAAACCGTCGCCATCGGGATCTTCCAAGCCATCGAGAATGCCGTCATTATTCGAGTCAGCCGCCCTCGGGTTCGTGCCCGCCCAGTATTCATAGAGGTTGCTCAAGCCGTCACCGTCCGGATCGGCATCCGCAAGGGAAACCACATCGCCCCCACCAACACCAGTCGAGCCGGTGGCACCCGATTCCCAGGCTGCAATCTGGCTCGCCGTCAACCCGAAAAAGCGGTGATACCAGGGATTCCCACTGCTGTCGTTCGGCGGTGTGCCCGAAACCAGCGCATCCGTGAAGAGCATCCAATCACCGGCACCGTAAGGCAGGATCACCACGGGGTCATCAAACACGACGGTCTCTTCAATACCACTTTCTCCCATCACCGACACACCCGTAATGCGTATCGTCATGTCGAAACTGCCGGCATCGCCGCCGCTGGTATTGTTTAAGTTGACAGCTACACGGTTTACGCCAGGACGAATGCTTTGCCATCCTGTGGCAGTTCTACGGCTTGTTCCGCCTGTTTCGGCAACACTAATACTGGATTGCCAGTGCCCGCCAGTGCGATCATAATTTGCGAGAGCTGATGAATGATTACCAACACCGGTTCCATCAAACTGTATTCTCACATCCGTCATCTGCGTTTCAGCGCGATAATGAATAGCCTGAATGGTTTTGCCTGTATGTTCAGCGGGAAGTGCGGGCAACGCAAGTGGCGCATCCACGATCAGGTAAGCGTAATTTGGACGCACGTTCTGCGGGAAGAGCCCAACAGGAGAGTCTTCTGGCGTTACAGGTGCTGTGACCCGTGACCAATTCTGCGGCGGAGTCTGAATCAACGGATTGTTCTGGTCAATGCCGCTATCAGCATCTGTATCCTCAACGCCAGGCTGATACCCGAAGTATATCCATTCCCACCAGTCCGGTATCCCGTTCTGATTGAAATCATCATCGCCATGCAGGAATTTTGCCTGCGTGTCGTCAAACGTAACCCCCTGCAGGGCGAAATCGCGGTTGAGCGGATTACGTGCGTCTTCCGCTGTTAATCCACCGTCGTCAAACCGGTAGTTCGCAATCAAGCCCGGCGTCAGGCTCGGCGTGTTGATAACATGATCGTGATTATCGGCAATCGTCGCAGCATCCAGTGCCGACGTCCACACGCGAACCTCGTCGATATGGCCAAATAAACCGTCACCGATGACGGTCCGCCCTGCGCCAGCATACGGGATAGCCAAACTTGTCTGAGCCCGATATGCGAGCCCGTTCACATACAGCGCAAGCGTATTGTTTTCCGGATTCCAGACACCAGCCAGATGCGTCCATTCGTTTGCAGGAACTGCTACGCTTCCACCAGCAAAGACGGACTGGCCCTGCGTCGTATGGAAAAGCACCCGTGGCACGTTCCCATCAAGACGCAAATCGAAAGTAGCCCGCCCGTTGCTCGATGCACGGCGAATCAGCGAACCCGTCTGGTTGCCATCCGCCGGGCGTACCCAGGCTTCCACAGTCCACGACGAAAGTACGAAGCGATCACCCAAACGGTCACCACGCGCAGCGTGCGGGACGGCAACTGCCGATCCATCTAGCATCATGCTTCGTTGCACGAGCGGACTGCGACTGTGCAGCGGACTGCTGATCAGAGCCGGGTCTGTAGCATCTGCCGGTAGCGGATCGAAGGGAGACCAGCCCGCCGGCAATCGAACCCCCATTACCTCTTCCCAATCGGTTAATCCGTTGTCATCCGTGTCCACATTCGTCGGATCCGTACCCCAGACATGAATTTCATCCCAGTTCGAGAGCCCATCGCCATCACTGTCATACTCTGCATCGGTCAACAGACCATCAG
>PXBF01000071.1 GCA_003567005.1 PVC group bacterium | reverse complement strand
GATATCTGCTTTTCTATGTTCATGACGTCCTTGTTTGGTTTTTGTGGTGAAAACATGCAAGTTGTTGTATCACAACAGCTTGCAACAAACAAGGACGTTTTTATGAATAATTCAGGCTAGACTCCTAAATATATGTTTCCTTTGAAAAAAGGTGTTCGATGGCATCAAGAGCCCACATTTTTCAAAAAAGAACCAATAAAACGGACGTTGTGGCATTTTTTGTTTCTTGAAAGAAATTTATCAAAGATTTTCTATTCCTATGGGTCTAAAGGTCAGAAAGGAATCGATGGAAAAGACGGGAAACATGTCGGATGAGGAATTAATCGCAGCATTCCAGAGCGGCGGAGTGCCGGAGCACCTCGACATTCTCTTCCTGCGTCACATCGAAAAGGTGCGCGCCGTGCTTTATCAAATGGTTTTACATCATGCAGATGCGGATGATTTAACGCAACAGGTCTTTGTGCGTGTCGCACGTAACATCGGACAATTTCATGGTCGGTCGACATTCTCAACATGGCTATACAGGATTACGATGAATTGTGCCAAATCCTTTCTATTGAAGAGGCAACGCATTCCAACCGATAAGGCCGTCGAATTGCTGGATACGCAGGCCCCGGCAGGTTCACAGCCTGATCAGGCACTTGCATACCAGGAACTGGATACGCATATACGCGAAGCCATCGGCAATCTCAGTGCAAAATTGCGGGCAGCCATCATTTTGACCATCATACAAGATGTACCCTTGGCAGAAGCCGCACGTATCGAAAATTGCACCATCCCAACCATGTACTGGCGTGTCCATGAAGCACGAAAACAACTAAAATCATGGCTACAGGAGGATCTGTCATGAAGAAAAAGAAAAATACAGATACCTTTGATAAAAAACTGCAAGATTGGGGCGCGCGCACGCAACCTGGCGCAGCTCACCTGCGGCAATTACAAGAACGGGTGATGCGCGATACACGGGAGACATTGCATGCACAACACGATCCCTCCGAGATGCATGTGCAAGAGCACAACCTGCGTCGGCCCACTGTTCTCGGCTGGACATCTCTAGGAGTTGCCGCTTCCGCACTTATCCTGGGGGTTTCCTTGTGGAGCACCATGCAAGAGAACAATGAGATGCGAAGCGTCGAACAGGATAAAACGATTGCAGTCCCCTTCGACGCAGAACAAATTGCCGCCCGACAAATCATATTCAGCGAACTCGACGCATTATTTGCAGGGACATTGCGCTGGGTTACGTTGCAGGACGATGCATTCTCGTTCGACTTCAATACGGAACCGGTGCGGAAACAGGATGCACCCGTTGCCTTGCGCACCGTAGTATCCAAACGATCTCCCGAAACCCACGAATGGATACCCCTGTTTCATGCCGATATCCTCTTGCCAACCGACGAATATGTCTCACTCGAAAAACCAGACCTTCCGCATTCACAACTCGGACTATGGGTGCATCGGTTGCCAGACGGTAATTATATTGTCCAAACCGACATTCAAGAGGCTGAATATCCTTCCGATTCTCAAATGCTGAAATTCCAGGCAGGATCTAGTGCTGCGGAGGTCGTATCCATGAAAACCGGAAATACCCAATACCGCATTTCCCAATCACTCGCGGTCCTAACCCCGGAAGGCCGCAATAATGAAACGTAATACCATAGCTTGCATGATCTTGGTTGGATGTGCTCCACTATTTGCATGGAGTAACGTTGCCACATTGGAACTGACCCATGGCAAAACCGGCTTTTTTGCAGGAGACCGCATTGCGATTCCCGTGTCAATCAACGCAGAGGCATACGATTCCCTCCGACTCTCTTGGTCATTGCACATCAGTGGGTTCGTCACAGCCCGCCACGAACATACCATACAACTCCAGCAAGGTCGCGCGACCCATATCCTGGAATGGGATCTACCCGAAACGCGCGATGGCATCACCATCGAAGGACTGCTGCGTTTGCGTCTAACCGACCTGCACGGTAATCCGTTAGACGATGCGAAAACACCGCTATACATCTTCGACCCCAACCCCTTTGCACACCGTGAAAAATGGCTTACGCAACTCCAGTTGCATGTATATGACCCCAAGGAAACGACCATCAGCATGCTAGAGAACATGGACATCCCCTTCGATGAAATCCGCAATCCAGAGGCATTCGATGCCGCTGAACATGGCATTTTGATCATCGGCGAGGGTATTTCATTACGCGAATCTCGAGGACTGATGGATGCAGTATTCAAAGCCGCGCAGGCTGGTGTCTCTGTTATCGTGCTTGCCCCAGCAGACGGGAATATTTCCATACCGGGAATCGGACAAGAGAGCCATGCAAACCGCCCTGCACACCTATCTTTCCACAGCAGAGAAATCATCCAGAAACTCGACAAACGTTTGGACAGCGGAAATTGGCGCGAAGAAGAAAGCAGTGCCACGTCTTATTTTCAGATTGGCGCGCATCATAGCCAACCAGAAATGGTGGTCACCAAGCGTCACGGGTGGCCCTGGGTGGCATTGGATTGGCAGAATGACGCCAAAATGCGCTTTTGCGGGTTTGCCATCGTGCGCGACTGGGATGCATCCCCCGCCCCGCGATATTTGCTATTAGCAATCCTTGCATCCATGCAATCACAAAAGTAGGCATAAAATGTTTCGGCACGGCATAAACAAAAACAATAGGCATTCAATGCTTTAGCGTGCAATGACAAAAATAATAGGCAGTCGTTGAAAATGGAGCGGAGCAACATATGTACCGACAAAAAGTCGGCAAACCAAACAAAGGGAAAAAAATGAAAACGCAGAAAATTGTGATGATGATGGCTATCAGCCTGCTTCTGGCAGCCCCCATGGCGCGAACACTGGCCGAGATACCCACTATGTATCCGACCGCTATATTATCCTTTCATGAACGCGGCACCGGTGCTAGGGGATATGGCAGCATGGCATCGGATCTTCTATTTGGTGAGTTGGTCGTCAATCCAGATCTCATGCTTGTGGATCGTGAGGATCTTACCAAGATTCTTGCAGAACAGGAGCTCAATCTGAGCGGAATGGTAAGTCAGGCAGATGCGATTAGGGTAGGCAACTTAATCGGTGCCCAGATTCTGATCACCGGCTCCGTGATTGAAGCCGACCACACATTGTACCTCGTTGCCCGGATTATCGGCACCGAAACCAGCCGTGTCCTTGGCTCCTCCGTCAGAGGCGAACGCGGAGACAATCTGCCCGGTTTGGTTGAAAAACTTGCAGTCGAAGTATCCCAAACCATTGAAGCACGCGGCTCGGAACTCGTCGCCAAGAGAGTGACGCAAGAAGATCGCCTTGCAGCGCTGACACGACGCATGCCCGAGGGTGAACGTCCCATACTATACGTGAGCATTCAAGAAGAGCATGTAGGGCAAACCGTCATGGATCCGGCAGCAGAAACCGAAGTCTCACTCTTTGCCAATCATACGGGATTCACCGTTCTTGATGCCGACACCGCATCGCGTGGCCAGGCCGATATCCTCATCACCGGCGAAGGTTTCAGCGAGTTGGCCATACGCCGCGGCAATATGGTTAGCGTAAAAGCCCGAGTGGAAATCAAAGCCGTTGACCGCAAAACCAACGAGGTGCTCGCCATCGATCGCGAAACCGCTGTCGTGGTCGACCTGACCGAACAAGTTGCCGGCAAGGCAGCCCTCCAGGAAGCCGCCGCCCGCATCGCCGAACGCATGCTCCCGAAACTTGTGCAATAATCAAACGGTTGGGCTTGATTGCAAAAAACGAGGTACGCATCTGATGGATTTAAAAAAAACGCAACAACTCATGGCGTTTACCTTGTTTCTCTCTTTCTTGCTATCTACTACGATGGCAAGAGGTTCTTCCATACGCCGCGTTGCCGTTTTGAACATGGACGAAGGGGCTGAGGATGTCGCAGCTTTCGCTGAACTCGTTGAATCAGCCATAAGTGAACAGAAAGAAATTGATCTACTTGATCGTTCGACGATTGACCGGATCCTGAAAGAGCACGAGTTGAGTCTGCTGAATGCCGATCAGGAAGTACAGCGGGCGGTTCAAACAGGTCAGTTGCTAGCTGTTGATTTGTTCTTGCTCCTGGAAAAGGTAGTGGCGCACGACCAGAACCAGGAGCATATTCGGATTCGGGGGGGTGAAACGAAATACGGAATCAAGCTTGCAGACTATGTAATAGCAAAACCGACTGCACAGGAGCTTGATTCTCTGGCTACATCCATTGCAACACGAACCGTATTGCTCGCTGAAAAAGCACGTCCCGATCCGGATAATGTGCTATTGGTGGCAGTGTCGGGATTTCGCGATGTTCAAGCCTCTTTGAAACTGGATAATAATGCCTGTACGCTGTCTCGCTCGTTGGAAGCTTCTATCGAGAGTCTGCTACTTCAGCATCCCGGCATCATATTGTTGGAACGCCAACGTACTACGCCCTTGACAACGGAACGCGAACTCGTCGCGGAATTACCGGAAGCATTACGAACTTCGACGGTATTGATTGATGGCGAGTATGAGATACAACATGCTGCCGGCACGATTGCCATGACGGTTCGGTTATCACACTCTGGTCAGCATCCGCACATCTTCGAATATGAAGATAGAATTGGCAGCGTTGATGAGCTGGCGAGGCGAATCGTCGCGCGGATCACAGGGGAGATTGAAGTTGGCAGCGAACTGTCCGTTCACAATCCCTTTGGCGAGGCTGATCTCTTGTTTGCACAAGCGAGAGTCGCCGAGACACGGTTTGAGCGTCTGGCATTAGCTGATGCAGCAATTGCACTAGTCCCTGATAGTCAAGCCTACCAATTGCGCTATCTGCAGGAAATAATCGCTGGCGGTTATGTATTCAACACTCCCTTGGCTGTTGCAATATCACGATCCGCACAGCCGGTATTGGATCGAATGATGATCGCGCAACAGGAGAGACGAAGCCAGCCCTTGAACGCAGATCAGATCTACTTGATATATAGTGTGATGCCGCTCATTAACCCATATCGCCCACCGACAAGGGGTACGTCCGACCAGCACATGGGCATGGTCAACCGCGAGGTCTGGGTAGCACTTCAGATGATTCGTGAACACCGACAGGGTTGGTACAGAGCTCTTTTATCGCATCACGTTTCTCATGCCGCTCGCATTGCCGATCCGCTCGCAGCAATGCAAGCGCTTCGCGCCTTGTGCGAGGAAGCCATCGAGTTTGAGGATTTCGCCACGAGTTCCATTCTCTTTCCAATATCAATTCCTAGCTTAATAGATGGAATGGAGCCAGAGAGAAGCATCCAGATATACGCACCACTATACGAGGAATTGGCGAATTCTCCTGACCCGCGACTCGCACTCGCGGGAAAACGAGGAAAAATGATGATGGCTTTGTATGAATGGGAATATCTTTCAAAAGACGATTTTCGAAAGCGATACGAAGATCTGGAATCACACCTTCTTGAGCAAGTCGTCCGAAAATATCGTTCCTTTAATGCTAATGGGCGCCTTTGGTTGAAGCAGATACTAGAAAAAGCACAGTTTTACGATGATGCGGCAAAAGATTTACAGTACAAGGCCGACAGCGAGGAGCGCATCGCAGAATTTGTGCTTGAACACAAACTTGTCGGAGATTTGAACTGGTTCGGCTCTTGGCCGAAATGTGTTCATTTGCTCGAACAGACGGGTCGACCTGAGGATGCCGTTGCTCTTTTCCGTCGCATCATTGCGCAATCCAGGAACGTGAAGGGAGGAAAATGGGTTCCTTCTATGGAGCAACGCCTTGACCGACTTATACAAAGACATCCGCATCTTGCGCGTGAGACTGACAGGGAAACGCTGGATGAACAATACGCAGCAGCCGAGATGGTGCCAAAGGATAGGCTGCTTGGGTTGGGGCGTGCCCAACGCATTCTCGTTGAAGAAGAAATCCTAGCACTTATATTCGAGAAAGGTATTGTGCGCCTCGATAAAGAATCACTGGATGTGCTTGCGATTGATTACGCTCCTGCAGAGGCCGGTTATTTGCTTGGATCTGCCGTTGCAGAGGGACAGACGATCTATGCGCAG
>PXBF01000049.1 GCA_003567005.1 PVC group bacterium | reverse complement strand
TGTTGGGATAAGGAAGGATACAAAAAAGCCGTTTTCTTTGGAAAACGGCTTTTTGATAGGTTATATAAAGTGGCGTACCCGGGAGGGCTCGAACCTCCAACCTCCTGATCCGTAGTCAGGTGCTCTATCCAATTGAGCCACGGGTACACGACGGGCGGGACTATAACGCGATTTTGCATGATGATGCAACAGTAAAATAGCCAACAAAGGGTTTTATGGTGAGAGCGGTGATTTTCGATATGGATGGAGTATTGGCCGATTCGGAGCAGATCATATGTGCGGCAGCGATCCAGATGTTTGCAGAGCTGGGGGTGCGTGTACACCGAAAGGATTTCCTCCCTTTTGTGGGGGCAGGTGAGAATCGTTATATCGGAGGCGTTGCAGAGAAATACGGTGTAGACATAGATCTTCGTTCTGCAAAGGCCAGAACGTATGCGATCTATCTGGATCTTGTTCCGAATCAACTTTCGATATTTCCCGGTGCTGACGCATTGGTCCTGCAGTGTAAGGCTGCGGGGTTGCGCATTGCAATCGCTTCTAGCGCGGACCGGATCAAGATTGATGCGAATCTGGATGCCATGGGGCTGCCACCTGCGCGGTGGGATGCCTTGGTGAGTGGGGAAGAGCTCACGCGGTTAAAACCGGCACCGGATATTTTTCTGGAAGCGGCGCGTAGGCTTGGTGTGGTGCCTGCCGAATGTACAGTGATTGAAGATGCCGTGAATGGGGTCCAGGCGGCCAAAGCGGCGGGCATGCGCTGTGTGGCTGTTGAAACTTCATTTTCCAAGGAAGAATTGCGTCAAGCTGACGGTGTTTTTTCTCGCATTGGGGATATCGAGCTTACGGATATAATAGGGGGCATAGATGTCCAATAGCCCTGCTTCACTTTCTGATCGGGTGTATGAATTGTTGTGTTGTATCCCACGAGGGCGCGTTGTTACATATGCTGAGCTGGCTCGTGCAGCAGATTGCAAGTCGCCTCGGGCCATTGGGCAAATTTTGCGGCGGAACCCGCATGCGCCAGAGGTTCCTTGTCATAGAGTGATTCGCTCTGATTTGATGCTTGGTGGGTACAGTGGCGCCACGGCGGGTGCTTTAACAGCAAAGAAACTGGCGTTGTTAGAGGCTGAAGGTGTCCGTTTCGATGATGGACGATTACGCGACGCTGCGTATTTATGGAGATTTTCTTCTTAGACCTGTTGAATTTATGTTATTGCCTGACAGCCCGTATGGCATCATATTCTTGATGGTTTTGCTGTTGAAACGGAGGCATACGTTTCTGTTGCGGACTCTGATATGGATTGGTATCATCCGCGCCAATTGCGGGGTATCATGTGGTATGGTTTCCGTTGTTGGCGTTTTCAATGTAATGCGGAATGTGGGAGGTGTGGCATGTTTAAAATAGTGTCTGTTTTCGTCTTGGTTTTAGCTGGCTTCATGGTGGGTTGCGCACGAGAAGAGGTACCTGTTCCAGAGGATGTGGTTGAACAAGAGGAACTACAATTGGATCAGATGCAATCGCATGTTCGTACGATGGTAGAAGACAGCGGGCTGGAACCCGCTTTGCTCTTTGGCGTGCTTGCGCTCGCGGATTGGGAACAAATCCCGATGCAAGTGGAAGCCGTCGAGTGGCTTGTGGAATTATCCATGGATAGTGATGATCCCGCGGTTCATCAGGCCCTCGTAAAGGAATTGATAACGGTTCACGAACAGTTGGGGGGACAAGCTGTTTTGATGCTGCATGATCACATGATGGAACTAGATGCGGCTGGCTGGATGACTTTTTTACAAGATGAGCAGATGCCTCCGGCCTTTCGTGTGCACGGTTATGGTCTGTGGTTTCGTTATGAATCCGATGATGCCTCGATTGAGGATATCGCAGCGGTTTTGCTTGAATTGAAAGATCCTGCACTGACAGGGTTTGTTGAGTCTACGTTTGAATTTGCACTTCAAGAGATAGTAGCGGGTCTGGAAGGTGAAGCGTTTTCGTGGTTTGTGGAAAAGATGCGTGCTGAGCTGACACCTGATTCTGCCCTGTATCAGGCGGCGTTACATGTGGAGGGGCAAGCGTACCTAGACCAAGGGGATCTTGATCGTGCGTTTGCGCATTACCAAGAGTACGTGGATGTTTTGGATCAAGCTCGTTTGGCAACTTCTGTGATACGGATGTTACGGTCTGCAGGGGAGACAGAGAACCATAGTCTTATCGAGGCGGTTCGAGAGTGGGGTTATGCACAGGATGCGTTGGGCACATTGCGTAATCGTTTGGCACGCTGGGATCTTGCGCAATTACGGGAGGAAGAGAGTGTTCCGGTGATTATTGATCGTGTTCGAGATGTATGGGAGCGCGGTATACCGGTGTCGGTGGTTGCGAGGGGGATGTTACAAGGCATACTACACCCGGCATTAATACGGGCAGATGAAGCGGAGCGGAAAGAATTGCGTGATTTGCTTGCGGCGTTCTTGCAGGCAGACGCCGAATTAGATGCATCATTGCAGTCATCTCTAGAAATGGCCATGTTAGATGTGCTTTTTTATCTTGAGGATTTTGCGGGTGCTCTGGAGCGTCTTGAAGTTGGCATTACTGGGTTTGATGAGGATTGGCATAACGAATTACTGAACAAGGTACGGGCGCATTTGGCCGAGCAGGAAGGGCGCATTGCGGATGCGGTAGGGTATTATGAAAAACATATTGCGCGCGTGGCGGCATGGACAGAGAATTTTGTTTCCCCGGAGGACGGTCGTAGCATTCAGCCAGACGAAGTGATTGCACTCAATGAGCGTCGTATTGGCGATTTGTGGATGGCAGAAGGGGAAACGGAAAAGGCGATGGCTTCTTATGCGCGCGCTATCAAGCATTATGAGCGTGCTCGTGATGCATATGCAGATGATGCACAGGGCTTGGCCATCGTTGAGTCTGCCCTTCAGGAACTGGAATCCGTGGCGCGCTAAGCTTGACGGTTAGGAATCAGGGCTGTTACAAAACAATATTAGATCCAAGTGGAAACTTTTAGGGAGAATAAGGGATGTCAGAAGTCAAGTTAGAGACGTTGCCAAAAAAATTGCAAGAGATGTTTAATCGTGGCTTCACGGCGTTAGAGCGAAACAACATTGATTACGCCATTGATATGTTAGAGGAGTGTGTTTCCGAGGAGCCACGTTTTTTACGTGGTTGGAAGTTTTTACGTGCGGCGCAGATGAAGAAGATGAAGACCAAGAAGGTTTCGAGTTTATCCAAGGCTGTCAATACGGCCAAGGGTTTTCCCGTTTATGCGAGTGCGGTGGCGTTGCTCAAGGCCAACAAGCCTCAGTCTGCGATGGTCACGATCGAAAAGGTTTTGCGTGCTGATCCGACGGATGCCCGTAATGGTTTGCTTTTTGGACAAGCGGCCGCCGCAGCGGAATTGCCGGAAGTTGCGATTTTGACGTTGGAACTGGTTCGTGATCACAATCCAGAGGATGTGTCTGTTTTGAGTTGGCTTGGGGGCATTTACCAGAAAGTGGGGCGGATGCGTTCTGCGCGTGAGTGTTTTGAGCGTTTGTGCGAAATGAATCCCAACGATCCGAATATGCTCAAGCAGTTAAAAGATATTATGGCGCTTGACAGTATGAGTTCGGATGGCTGGGAGCAAACGGTAGAGAGTGGTGGCAGTTATCGAGACATGCTTAAAGATAGTGAAGAGGCCGCCATTCTAGAGCAAGAGGCAAAATCTGCTCGCAGTGAATCCGGGGTTGATGCGTTAATTGAGGATACGCTCAAGAAGATCGAATCTGACCCGAAGAACATCAACTACCGGCGTGCGTTGGCCAATTTTTATTTGCAGAAGAAGGATTATCCGCCTGCCATTGAGGCGTTAGAGAAGGCGATTGAAATCAATCCGGGGGATCCGGAATTGGAACGGACCTTGACGAACGTTCACATCAAGGCATATGAGGCTGAAATTGCGGAAAAACGTGAAGCAGGTGACGAAGCGGCGGCAGCGGAAATGGAAGCGCAGTTGTTGCAGTACAAATTTGATGATTTGCAAGCACGTGTGGAGCGTTATCCGAATGACTTCCAGTTGCGCTATGAATGGGGTGTCATGCTATATGAAAATGACTACATCAATGAAGCCATTCAGCAGTTGCAAGTTGCACAGCGTAGCGTGAAAAACCGTGTGCAAGCATTGTATTATCTGGGGTTATGCTTTGGGGCGAAGAAGCAATATGATGTTGCATTCCGTCAGCTTGACACGGCTCTGAAAGATCTTCCGATCATGGACGGCAACAAGAAAAAGGTGCTGTATGAGTTGGGACGTATTTCCGAGTTGCGTGGAGACAAGGAGCAAGCCATGGATTACTATCTGCAGATTTACCAGGTGGATATTGGCTATCGGGATGTTTCCGACAAGGTTGAGAACGCCGAGGCTTAAATCATAGGTATTCGTCAGGCTGGTCGTTGAGAACAGGTCATTAGGCGTATGGTCTTGGTATCAAGATTTTGTCGGGTATTTGCCGTCCAGTGCGTTTTGCACAATTTCGCGCGTATCGGGGGGAAAGTCGCTTTTGAGCATCCAAGTAATAAAGCCGCGATCCTTTTCAACGAGATCACGTAGGCGTTTGCCGCGGTTTTTGCCGAAATTGATTGTGACTTCGCCATTTTGCCAGCGCAATTTACCGGACGAATCTACCCATGAGGGGTTTTGCGGATTGCAAAATTGATCCAGCGCTTCGATGGATCGGGGTAAGTCATCATATTTTTGGAGCTGTCCTTCAAATACGCGGATGGTTGCATCCACGTCTGCTTCGGCACCATGCGCATCGATGTGCGCATCGTTGCAATAGAACTGTAGCGCAGCGGTGAGATCGCGTGGTTCCTTTTGATGAAAGATGCGCTGTACATCGAGGATACGTCTTGTCGTGGTGGAGAATGGAAGTTTTGCGCGCTGGAACTCTTCTGCCAGCATAGGGATGTCATAGCGGAGAATATTGTAGCCTGCCAGGTCGCACCCCTCGATAAAGTCGAGCACGTGTTGTGCTTCTTCTGCAAAGGTGGGGCAGTCTTTTACATCCTCATCGCGTATACCATGCACGGCGGTGGCTTCTGCAGGTATGGGCATGCCGTCGGGATTGAAACGCTGGTTATAGCGGTCTTCTCCGCGTAGCGGACAGTAGCGCACCATACATAATTCGAGCATGCGGTCTGCGCGGGGACTGATGCCCGTAGCTTCAATATCAAAAAATACAATGGGTCGATCTAATTTCAATTTCAGCATCGTGCTTCCTTCATTCGATAATGGTGTCCTACTTTGCCGGCGCGATGGAGGCATTACGAGCCTCCTGACGCAGGGCGCAATCTGCTAGTACCAGTGCGGCCATGGCTTCCACGATCGGGATCGCGCGTGGTACTACGCAGGGGTCATGGCGCCCCTTGGCCTCCAAGGTGACAGGGGAGCCAGCAAAATTCGTGGTTTTTTGTGCACGGCCGATCGTGGCGGGCGGTTTGAACGCCAAGCGGAAGTATATGGGCTCACCATTGGAAATGCCACCTTGTAAGCCACCGCTATTATTGGTTGCCGTGCCTAACGAGCCATCGGGGCGAATATGAAAGGGGTCATTGTGTTGGGAGCCACGCATCGCGGTGCCAGCAAAACCGGAGCCGATTTCAAATCCCTTGGTGGCAGGAATAGAGAGCATGGCATGTCCTAATAGGGCTTCCATTTTATCGAATACGGGTTCTCCCCACCCTGGGGGAATACCCCTGCATACACATGAAACGACGCCACCGATGGAATCGGCATCGTCACGTGCGGCGGCGATGGCGTTCGTCATGCGTTCGGTGCTATCGGGATCGGGGCAACGCACGAGATTGGCATCCACATCTGTGCGTGTAACAGTCGTGATATCGATCGGGCTAGATTCTACTTCTCCTACGGCGCTCACCCAGGCAACCATTTCAATGCCGTACTTTTCGCGGAGCCATTTCTCTGCGAGGGCTCCACCTGCTACGCGCCCAATGGTTTCTCGTGCACTGGAGCGTCCGCCCCCGCTTGAGGCTTTGATGCCGTATTTCGATAGATACGTAAAATCGGCATGGGACGGCCGCGGGATATCGGCCATTTCACCGTAATCAACGGGTCGCTGATCTTTGTTGGCCACAAACATGGCTACGGGGGTTCCGAGCGTTTTTCCGTTTTCGGTTCCTGATAGAATCGTTACGGCATCTGCTTCATCGCGTGGTGTTGCTAAATCGCTTTGTCCGGGGCGTCGACGTGTCAATTGTGGTTGTATGTCGGCTTCCGTGAGAGAGAGTCCTGGCGGCACGCCATCGACAATGACACCGACGCCTTTACAATGTGATTCTCCGAATGTGCTGATACGAAATAATGTTCCAAATGAGCTGGACATAACTGGACTCCCGACTAGCAAGTCTTTATGCTGTAATGTATGATCATGGGACAGTAGAGACAACGGCAAATATGTCAAGCCGCATCCCATATGATTATCTTGCAAGTCGAGAAGAACCTTACGATATATGGAAAATGAAGTGACATGGATCTAGGCCCTATAAGCGAGGATAAGAGAGTATTGGTGGCATTGTCCGGTGGCGTTGACAGTGCTGTAGCCGCTGGGCTGTTGGTAGAGCAGGGCGTTCCTGTCGCGGCTGCTTACATGAAAAATTGGATGAATGAAGATGGTATCCTGGGAGACTGCCCGTGGGAGCAGGACGTCGTGGATGCTAGAGCGGTTGCCACGCATTTGGGGATTGATTTTGAAATTGTAAATTTGATGGATGCGTACAAGGCACGTATTGTAGACATGTTGTTGGATGGGTATGCCAATGGCATCACGCCGAATCCGGATGTATTTTGCAACCGTGAAATCAAGTTTGGTGTGTTTCGGGATTGGGCACGGGAGCAGGGGTTCGATGCGGTAGCAACCGGCCATTATGCTCGTCGTACAACGGGCTCTGATGGAACAGCCCAAATCTTAACCGGTTTGGATCCCAATAAGGATCAGACCTATTTCTTATGTATGATGCAGCAAGCGCAAGCACGTGATGCCGTATTTCCGATTGGGCGTTTGTTGAAAAGCCAGGTGCGGGCTGAAGCTGCACGCCTTGGGCTTCCGGTGGCGGCCAAGAAAGATAGTCAAGGCATATGCTTTATAGGGAACATTCGCATGCGGGATTTTTTAGCGGCGTATTTGCCGGATACCCCCGGACCTATTGTGACTACGGGGGGAGAGGTGCTTGGTGAACATCGCGGTTTGCATTTCTATACAATCGGCCAACGGAAAGGTCTCGGGTTAGCATCGCCGGTACACGGGGTGCATTATGTTGTGGTGGAAAAGCGTCAGGAAACGAAAGAGTTGGTGGTGGCGCTGGAAACCCCGGATGTGTCCGGTTTATATGCGAGTCGTTGCGAAATACGAAGTGTGTCGTTTGTCGGGAATCCTATCGAGAAACCGGCAAGGATCGAGGCACGAGCCCGGTACCGCGCACCATCGGTTGCGGTGGAATACGAACCATTGGGAGAGGATCGCGCCCGCGTCACGTGGTCCAGCCCCCAGCGCGCAATCGCCGAAGGGCAAATCTGCGCACTTTACGATGGCGAAAAACTACTCGGCGGCGGGATTTACAGTGAGATTTACCAAGAGTCGTTAATCAAGCCATAGACTCGGTTTCCTCGACTTTTGTCTTAATGGACTTCTGCCGCTCTTCTACAACGGCTTGTAAAAACCGTATAGCTTGTTTACTGGTAAATTCATATGGATTAAATTGGCTATTACCGCTGAAGCGGAATACGATTTCATGAAGGGATTGTTCCGCCAGCACGTATCCCATCGCCCAATCGCTGAAAACACGCTCATCGATATCAGAATAGTAGAGAAGTTCTACGTCCGTGTGGCGTTCGTCGGTTACGATTGTGTTGTAAAGTCGGTTTACCACGTCGCGCTGTCCTTCGAGGCATTGCAAAAAGTGCCGGGGTCCAAAGCAGAGTGCGCCGGTGATGCCTTTTTGCTGATTGTTTTTTTCGGAGACCTCAACGATTTTCATGATATCGTTGGGACCGTAGCCCGCTTTGATTTTGCTAGCGTAGATGAGTCTAACGATTGACATTTTTTTGCCCCTTTTTATCTAGTATCATTCCCACACAGATCGATGTTACCTCATGAAACCCATTGATTGCCATGTATAGACCCGAGTATGTCAACATGACGATCCCAAAGCAAGAGATGATATAATCACCTGATGAGGGATTGGGTACGATCGCTGCAGAAAGGGCGGTAAAGTCTTTCACTTTACCGCCCCATATATGTCTTACTTGTTGTTATTGTTTGGCGGAAACGTATAGCTCGTTGACTTTTTCCCAATTCACCACATTCCACCATGCGGCAATGTAGTCGGGGCGCCGGTTCTGATAGTGCAGGTAATAGGCGTGCTCCCAAACATCTAAACCGAGAATGGGCGTGCCAATCAGCTCGCTAACGCCCTGCATGATGGGGTTATCCTGATTGGGGGTGGAACCCACTTCCAGCTTGCCATCAGCATTAACGACAAGCCAAGCCCAACCGGATCCAAAGCGCGTTGCTGCAGCTTGCGAAAAGGCTTCCTTAAAGGCGTCGAAGCCACCAAGATCGGCATCGATTGCGGCAGCAATGTCACCTGTAGGTGTTCCACCGGCATTCGGCCCTATCACTTGCCAGAACAGCGTGTGATTAAAGTGGCCACCACCATTATTACGCACTGCTGTTCGTATACTCTCAGGAACGGCATGCAGGTCTGCAAGAACGCTTTCCAGTGGCTTTTCTTGGAGTTCCGGTGCTTTTTCCAGTGCTCCGTTTAACTTGGTTACATATGCACCATGATGCTTATCGTGATGAATCGTCATGGTTTGCGCATCAATGTGCGGTTCCAATGCTGCTACGTCATATTCCAATGCTGGTACTGTATGAGCCATTTGCCCCTCCTTTGTTTGAAATTGTGATGCAGTAGCCGTCGCTCGAGGTGGATCGGCCCGCAACACAAATTTCACTTGTTGTATAATGCTTAACAATGATAGGTCTGTTGTGCATGCAAAAACCTTACGGAAATGTGCAAAAAGATATGGTGAGGGCTGCAGGTTGAAGTGGCAGCAGAAAGAGGGCAGTGGAACGTGAGAGGTTGAATGTGGAGGGGGCAGGGGTAAAGGTGGACAAGGTTGGAGGGGAAGTGAAAGGCGGTAGCTGTGGGCCTTGCTGGAATGAATTACCAAGACAGGAAGGCTACTGGTCTGAGGAAGAGGCAAAATGGTTGAGGATAGGAGAATTGGTAGATGATAGAGGAAGCTGATATTTTAGATGCGTTGCGGGTGATTATAGATCCGGATTTTCATCAGGATATTGTCAGTCTTGGATTTGTGCAGGATATTCGGATTGAGGGGAGTCGGGTGGCTTTTACGATAGAGTTGACGACGCCAGCCTGCCCGATCAAGGATCAATTCAAGGAGCAGGCCGAAAAGGTGGTGTTCGCTTTGCCGGGGGTAGAAGATGTTGTTGTGAAGATGACGGCGCGGGCACGGCCAGAGCGCAAGCTAGCGCAAGGGAGTGGTTTGGCGAAAGTTGCCAACATCATTGCCGTAACGTCCTGCAAGGGGGGCGTGGGTAAATCGACGGTGGCTGGTATGTTGGCGGTAAACTTGGCAAAGCGGGGGTATCGTACGGGCTTACTGGATGCAGATATATTTGGTCCATCCGTACCCACGCTTTTCCAGTTACATGAAACGGGGGTGGAAACAAACGCAGATGAATATATTGTGCCACGCGATTCGGAAGGCGTATCGGTGATGTCCTTCGGGTTTATGCTTGGGGATCAACCTGCCGTGATGCGCGGGCCGATGGTGTCGAATTTTGTACAGCAATTGTTGCATCAGGTGGCTTGGGGGGAATTGGATTATCTGGTTGTGGATTTTCCTCCCGGTACGGGGGATGTGCAATTAACGTTGTCCCAGCAAGCACAAATTGACGCGGCCGTGATTGTCACGACACCGCACGCGCTTTCCTTGACAGATGTTCGCAAGGGCATTCTGATGTTTGAAAAAGTGGACGTGCCGGTGATTGGTGTGGTGGAGAACATGGCGTACTTTATCTGCGACGGTTGCGAAAAGAAACATTATATATTTGGTCCTTCCGGCGGCAATTCGTTGCAGGAGCGTTTCGGGTTAGAGACGTTGGCTACCTTACCCTTACGCAATAGTTTGCAGGGAAATATTGATGCTTTGGCAGCTACGCCAGAGTCAAGCGCGACCACGGATGCCGTGGTTATGGCGCTTGGTAAGCAGCAATTGCAACGTCCGGAGAAGCCTGAGGTTGAGGCAACCGAGAGTCATATTCATTTGCATTGGTCGGATGGACATACGACATCGATTGCAAACCGGGCGCTGCGACTTGCCTGCGGATGTGCTTTGTGTGTGGATGAGATGACCCATAAACCGATTTTAGATCCTGACCGCGTGCCAGCAGATATTCATGCCCAAGAGTTGCGTACCATTGGTAATTATGCTTTGGGGATTAGCTGGTCGGATGGACACAATACCGGGTTTTTCCCGTACAAGACGATAGTGGCATTGGCTGAGGGTTAGAATCTTCCTTAGGAAGATGATACAACAGAGCGTGTATGTTTGTCGGGAACCGTTGATGAGTCGGTGCTTAGGGATTGTTAATACATAACCTTTACATTTGGTGCCTGGGCTCGATATCCCTTGTCTGGCACCTTGTCTCGCACTTCGTCGATTTGGACAGGGTGCGAGACAGGGTGCGAGACAAAGTTAGTCCCATCCTCCCACGTGATGGGTCTGTAAAAGTTATTGTTTAAAAGCTCCTTTGGGTCGCGGATGAAATCTGCGTTAGGGATAGGAGCGTTGCGCTACCGATCGCGATCTATTGTGTGTGATTGCAGTGGGGGGGGTGTTGCGGTATCTTTTCTAGCTATGGAAATAGGCGAAAGAGTCATTGTTTTGGTGGAAGGGGAGCAGGAGGCGAATCCTGATAGCTGGGTGGGTGCCTGTTATGATGGGCATACACTCGTGTCGGCAGCGGATTCGATTGACACCGTAACATCGCTCTATACGGTCGGGACCGTAGTTGTGCAATACGGCTTGTTGCCAGAATCGTTGCTTGCTGCCTTGGATGGAGCAGAGCCTCCATTGGTCTTGGAAGAACTTGCCGCTATTCTTTTGCCGACCTTGCCAGAGATTACGCTAGAGCGTCTCACGTCATATTTCGGGATAGTTGCGGAGGCGCGTGCTGCGGATATATTCAGGATATATGGTGCCCTGCGTGAACGGGGATCCGCGCTGGCCATTTCGCAGTTACAGGCGATTTGCCGGTTACTACCCAGCGATCGTTCGCTGTATCGTTTCTTTGATGCGCAGCGCTATTTGCGTGAGATGTCGGGTCCTAGTGGGGAGGATATCACGACCTTAGCAGAAGTTGTGGCTACGGAAATACCACCGGATCCACCGGTGCGTCAATTGGATCCGGAGATGTGGGGTGCTTTGGATATTCATCTGTCCGAGGATATGCTGGGTGCGGGGGGCTTGTTTTCACAGCATTTGAAGACGTATGAAACACGTGCTGGGCAATTGCAAATGTCGCGCGCTGTTATTGATGCTTTGAATGCACGACAGCATTTGCTGTGCGAGGCAGGGACAGGCACCGGGAAAAGTCTGGCTTATTTGATTCCGGCGATTTATTGGGCCACACAGAACCAAACGCCAGTCGTAGTGAGCACGAATACCAAGAATTTGCAGTCTCAGTTATTTGAAAAAGACATTCCGTTGATCCAGCGTATCACGGGGGCTCGTTTTCGTGCGGCATTGATCAAGGGGCGGGGCAATTATTTATGTATGCGTAAGTTCGAACAGCTACTGGAGAATGCGGATTTTTCGTTACGCATGGGGCAGCATGCTTTAGCTGCATCGGTGGTGGTTTGGCTTGGGGAAACCTTGACGGGAGATTTGTCGGAAGTAAGCGGGTTGGAGTCGCGTGATGCGCGTCCTTTTGTTCATGATATTACAGCAGGTGCGGATGAGTGTGGCGGCCGGAGCTGCCGGTTTTATAAACAGTGCTTTGTGCGTCGTGCTCGCGCGCGGGCTCAAGCTGCGGATGTGGTGGTGGCCAATCATGCCCTTGTCTTGTCGGAAATGACGGAGGGTGCGCAAGCGTTGCCGGAACATGCGCATTTGATATTAGATGAAGCACATAATCTGGAAGATGCCGCGACACGATATTTTACGGTGGAGATATCGCGCCCGCGTCTGCGGTATTTCATGCGTCGGTTGGGACGTTTGCGTCTGCGTGGTCGAGGCATGGGGTTGTTACCCTTGTTGTCGCGTCAATTGGGCACGAGTCCGCATCCTATGCTCGAGTCGATGCCGGCACAGATTCAGCAAGCCGTTCAGACGTGGGAGCAGACGCTAGACCCTTTTTTTGCTGCCATTGGTAGTATTTGTTCTGATAAGGGGTTGTTACGCTTGCGTCCGGCGTTCAGCAGCAGTCCGCTTTGGCATGCCCTGCAGGAAACAGAGCAGCACATGCGCAAAGCCTTGGCAGCCGTTGTCGAAGCGTTGCAGGTATTGCTGGAAGTACTGGAAAATCCGGAGGAGGACATTCCGCCGGGTATTCGTGCGATGACAATTGATTTTTCCGCGATACGGGGTGGATTACAAGCTCTGCAGGACGATCTGGGCTATATGATGGCATTGGATGCGCCGGATATGGTGTATTGGGCAGAGCGGGATCCTCGCATAGCTGGCGAGGGGCGGTTGATGAGTGCCCCTATTTCAGTGGGGCCACAATTGATGAATCAATTGTATGTGAATCTTTCCACGATCGTCTTTACTTCCGCGACCATGACCGTACGGAATCAATTTGACTTTCTGGCTGGCAGACTGGGGTTGGACTCGATGGAGCCAGAGCGCTTATTGACGATGAATGTGGGGACGCCTTTTCGGTACGAGGAGCAGGCTACCATGTTGGTGCCCATGTTTTTGCCGGAGCCGACGGCGGGTGGGGAGCAAGCGTATGTTCAAGCACTCAGTTCCTTGCTGGCGCGTTTGTTTGAGCGCACGGCGGGACGTGGGTTGGCATTGTTCACGAGTTACCTTATGTTGCAGCATGTGACAGCGCATGTGCGTGAATCGCTGCCAGCAAAAGGCATCTCCGTGTTGGCACAGGGGGAGGCCTTTTCGCGCGAGTATCTGATGGAAACGTTTCGGGCGGAGATTGCTTCGGTTCTGATGGGGACGCATTCTTTTTGGGAGGGTGTGGATGTAGCAGGAGAGAGTCTATCTTGTGTGGTGATGGCGCGCTTACCCTTCGGGGTTTTTACGGATCCGGTGATCGAGGCGCGTTGCGAGGCGCTGGAGGCGGCAGGGCAGAGCGCGTTTCGTGGTTATTCCTTGCCACAGGCCGTGATTCGGTTTCGTCAGGGGTTTGGACGATTGATCCGGCATCGTGGGGATCGCGGTGTCGTCGTGGTCACGGATCGAAGGATTTTATCGAAATCGTATGGACATTGGTTTCGTTCCAGTGTGCCAGTCTCTACGGTACCCATACATGATGAAGAGCAATTCCTGGATGCCGTGGAGCAATTTCTGGCGATGGCGTAGTCATCAGCTTTTGTTGGTGGTTCATGCGGTTGTGTATGTCTCGATGAGTGGTTGCAAGGTGCCTTGGATGTATGTTTGCAGTGCTTGCTGCACTGCTGGCCAGTGGGACAGGGCCTGTAACGATTCATGCAAAATCGGTTGTATGATGGTCTCTGGTGCTTGGTTGCTGTTGTCCAGAAGGTTTGCCAGGGTATATTTGCCCGTAGCCGCATCCGTCCCTAGTGTTTTGCCAAAGGCAGGTTCGGCGTTCTTTCGATCGAGAAGATCATCGGCGAGTTGATAGGCTATACCGAGTTGGATGCCAGCCGTTTGCAAGGCATCGGCAAGCGGGGATGGCTCCTTAGTGGCGATGTATGCACTGAACCCAAAAAGACTGCCTGTCTTGCCGCGGGCAATGCGAAGACAATCATCCCAGGAAATGTGTGGGTTGTTTTCTAACGATGCTTGCTCCATTTCTGCATCGCACATGGATCGGAGTGTTTGAGCCAAGATTGACACGGCATAGGGATGGGTTCGTGCTATCTTTGCAAAAGCGATGCTTAAAAGCATATCTCCCATTAATACGGCAACTTTGGGGCCATGTGTTATCCAGAGGGCAGGGGAGCCCCGCCGCAGTTTGCCGCCGTCCACGACGTCGTCGTGCAGCAAGCTGGCAGCATGGAGCATCTCTACTGCAGCAGCGGCAGAGACACAGGCCTTACGAGGGGAATGCGTCGCTTTGCCAAGGGTTTCAATGAGTTGAGCCCGTAGCATTTTCCCTCCAATGATTGGTTCAAGATCAATGGGGGTATGATGCATGTGAGATGTGTGTTGCAGGGGCTTGCTTATCTCATCCCGCACGGCAGATAGAAAATTTGTTTCAGGTGATTCGAGCACATTCATGATTTATGCATGTTCGCGGGAAGATACAGATTGCGGGCTGCTGTGCGTGATGCACAGTGCCCGCAACCTTTTTTTTTGCGCTTTTGCGTTGTTATTTGCGTTGCGGTAGAAAACGGTCTACCGCGTATGAGCCTGCTCCTTTGAACATAAACAAGGTGCATGCGAAGAAAAAGAGCAGCGCCAGCTCTTTGGCTCTGCCGGGTTCGGTTGCATTCGCGAGGAAGAAAGGATCACTAGCATGGCCGACAAATGCCGCGATCAGCATAGTGAAGGCTATCAGAAATGCAGCAACGGGTGTGAGTAATCCGATTGCGAGCATGATAGCTCCGATGCTTTCGGCAAATGCTGCCATAAACCCCCAGAAAACGGCTGGTCCTGGGATGCCGATGCTCCCCATTACGCCTCCCAATCTTTCCCACGCTTCCGGACCACCGGTTATTTTGCCATATCCGTGGGTAAACATGGCCACACCCACAAAGATTCTAAGGGCGAGATAAGCCAGGTTCTCTTCTGGTTTCGCTCTCCATAGGTAGTACTGTAGTCCTTTCATGTATGCTCCTTTCTTGTTTGCGTTGGCTTGGCGCCTGCCCGGAAAGCATGTCCGCACAATCGCCAGAAGTTTTGCATATTGTAATTTCGATATCCACACATAACGTAATGCATTCGGAGTCCCATTTTTCCGCTTAATGGAACGGATCCGAAGGCTTTTCCCACGCTGTCGTCACCTAAAGGGATGACCCAGCCTAGGTCAATGGGTTTGAAGGGACGCAGGGGTTGCTGTTTGATGGCACGCATAACATTCATGCCTGCATGTTTGCCGGCGTAGAAGGCGAAATTGACTGCTTTTCGAAGATAGCCATTGGGGACATGGAAGGCGGCAGCATCTCCGGCTGCAAAAATGTATGGAAACGTATCCAGGGCTAATGTTGGAGCCACTTTGAAGCGGCCATCGCGCAGACAAGCAATCGTTGGCTCATCTGCTTTGACTGGGGCCATGGTTCCTTCCGTACGGCAGATCAAGGGTTTATCGATGGTTGCACCATCGGAGAGTTGTACGTGCTTGTTTTTCAGCGATTCGATGTGACATTGCGTATGGAGCTTGATGCCGTGGCGCTCGATACTGTTATAAACGCGTTGCTGTTGCGGTGGCGGCAAGAAAGGGAGGATCTCGTTGCGCAGCTCAATGAGATGAATTTGTATGGGTTTGCTTTCCTTGGCTGCACGGCGGGCCATACATATGGCTAGTTCAATGCCCGTGTAGCCAGCACCATTGATGACGACAGAGGGACTTTGCGTGCTACGTAGATATTCGTCAAAAGCATCTTTTAATGCGGTAGCATCTGCAATACTTGTGATGGTATGGGTGTGGATCTTCTGGAGTACATCGGGGGGTACGGATGGAGAAGACCCCATAGCGAGAATGACGTAATCAAATGGTACGTCACCTGCGTTCGTATGAATACTTTTTGCTTCGCATGAGATGCCCGTCACCTGCGCTTGCATAAATGTAGCCTTGGCAGGCAACTGCTTTTCAATGGACGCAGTAATGTGGTCGCGCGGGATGAGTCCTGCAGCATAATCGGGTAAAGCTGGTATCATGCAGGTTTCGACGTTGGCATCGATGAGGGTTACGGTACAGCGTGCGGACTGCAGAGCATGGTTGAGTTTACGCGCAGCAGCCAACCCGGAGAATCCTCCTCCAATAATAACAACTTTTGGTAGCGACATAATTCACAAATACTGTATTTTGTTGAAACAAGGCGATAAAAAAAACTGGAGATTATCATGGCATCCATCGATAAAAGGCCTGGTACCTTACGAATTTGGTTTACGGCGTTGCGTCCGTTTTCCTTCACTGTTTCGGTCCTGCCCCTTATGCTGGGAACGATTCTAGCTGGCTATGCCGGTTACGACATATTTTGGTGGCGTGTCTGTCTTCTGGTGCTAGCGGTTATTTTTTTTCATGCTGCGGCTAATTTGTTCAACGATGATGTAGACTATGCGCGTGGTGTTGATGAGGAAATACACCCTGTTAGTGGGGCTGTTGTTCGCGGATGGTTATCCGGGCATCAAGTACGCAAGGCGGCGATGATCCTGATGTGCATGGGTGTGGGGTTAGCCGCGATGGTGATCTGGTTATCCGGTTGGGTTCTTCTATGGATGGTTTTAGCCGGCATAAGCCTTGCGCTTGGCTATACAAGATCCGGTATATGTTTGAAATACATGGGGCTGGGGGATCCGGCCATCTTGTTGGCCTTTGGTATTTTGCCCGTATTGGCAGGTTGGTGGACAAGTGCCGGCACATTTTCTTTATTGCCGGTGTGGTGGAGTATACCTTCCGGGTTGCTTGCGGTTGCCATTTTGCATGCAAACAATTGGCGTGATCGCCAGCATGATGCAACAAAGGGATGCCGCACACTTGCGGTACGCATGGGCCCACGGGGGTGTCGCATATACTGGCAAGGGCTGTTGTTGTTACCTACGCTTATGATTGTTGGAGCCTTTTTGCTGCAATTATTTCTCCAAAGCGACGAACATGTCCCGCTGGGTACGCTGGGCACGTTGTTGCTTCTCCCTGCGTTGTTGCGGTTGGTGTGGGTAGATTGGTCCTCAAAGCCCGATCAGATTGTGGAGCTCGATGCACGTGCGGCACGGTTTCACTGTGGTTTTACCTTGCTGTTATGTCTCGGTTTTCTGCTTGATTGGTGGATGCGATAAAGGTTGTCCTTGCGAACGGGTTTTCCGTGTTAGGGGTTGCAATTTTCGCGATCTGTTTTAGGCTATATGCATGAAAGCTTTACTATCTTATACACTTGGGTTGGTATGCATTTGGGGAACGATTGCAGAAGCAGATGCATTGAAAGAGGCACGTATGCGTTTGGTAGCTGATACGATTGAAGCGCGTGGCGTAGGAGATCCGGACGTTTTGGATGCCATGCGTAGGGTGGAACGTCATTTGTTCATTCCGGAAAATCAGGTGGCGCATGCATATGAGGATCGTCCGGTCCCGATCGGACATGGTCAAACCATATCCCAGCCTTACATTGTTGCGCTTATGACAGAGATTGTGAAACCGCAATCTGATTTCCGTGTATTAGAAATCGGGGCAGGATCTGGCTATCAAGCCGCTGTGCTGGCAGAACTGGTGGATCATGTTTATACGGTAGAAATTGTTCCACCGCTTGCTGAGTGGGCAAAGGAGCGTTTAGATCTGGCCGGATACACAAACGTTACCGTGCGACATGCAGATGGCTTTTATGGCTGGGAAGAGCATGCTCCTTTTGATGCCATTGTCGTTACAGCTGCAGCACCTCACATTCCTCCTCCCTTACTTGAGCAGTTACGCGAGGGTGGTCGGATGATTATACCAGTGGGTTCACGGTTTCGGACGCAGCAGTTGGTTTTGGTGGAAAAGAAAGATGGCTCGTTCAACACGCGCAATATCATGCCCGTGCGTTTCGTGCCGTTCACGCGTGAAGATCCCGATTCGGGGTGGTAAAACGTTGTGATGTCCTTGCTTTCCATCGGCTTGCTCTCAGCCATGTTACTGGCTGTTCAACTGTCCTTGATCCAGTCTCTGGGGTTTGTGCAAGGACATCATTTAGCCTATGTCGTCTTATCTGTTGCCTTGCTGGGGTTTGGTGCCGGTGGATCTTTACTTACGCTATTTCGCAAGACGGCATCCGACAGGTTAGAGGTGTGGTATGCACCGCTGGCATCCTTTGCGGGCGTTAGTGTGGCTTGGTTGCCCCGGTTAGCAAAAGGTTTTTTACATACACTGGAAGTGGATCTTCTCTTTACCGGTGTGGATCCTTGGTTGCAATTGGCGGCTTTGGGTGCATTACTATGTGTTCCCTTTTGCGTGGGTGCCTTGGCTTTATCGATTGTGTTCCGGACAAGGAGCGAACATATTGGTGGGGTCTATGCTGCGAATCTGATCGGGTCCGCCCTGGGTGCCTCAATCGTGATTCCGATGCTCACACAGTGGTTGCCGGAATTGTTGCTTCCGTTGCTAGGTGGAAGCGGTTTATTGTCCGGTTTGCTGTTTTCCCGTCGCAAGCTATGGTGGCATGGTTTTTGTGGAGTATTGATTTTCTTGGCGATTCTAACCAGCTCGCCGTGGCAGCCCTCGCAATACCGCGATTTGGCGTATGCCTTGCAACTGCCGGAACGTGATGTTGAGGGTCCGTATCCGCATTATCATGGGCGACTGGATATTGTTTCTGCACCAGCCTTGCGTTTTGCGCCGGATGTCAGTTTACAGTATCGGGGCAATGTACCGGCTCCCCCGCATTATTTCGTGAACGGGAATCGTGCTGCTGTCATGCTCGATCGAGATGCTGCAGGCCATCATATTCTTGCTTATACACCGCATGGTTTACCGTATGCGCTTCAAGAGTATGCATCTGTTTTGTTGCTTGCGCCGGAGGGGAATGCTCCCGTGTTACTTGCGGCGTCAGATGAGAAAACAACAGTTCAGGCGATTGTGCCGCACCCTTTGATTGCGGAACACATGCGCGCGTATGTTCCCCCACATACCGGGATTACGCGAGCCGATCCGCGTGGCTTTCTAGCGGCAACAAGACATACAACGTATGATTTGGTTGTTTTTCCGCCTCGCGGCCTTTTTGGGGGACCGACGGGGTTACAAACGCTTGGCGGCGATGCGCTTTTCACGACAGAGGCAATTGTGCGGTCGCTTGACATTCTTTCGCCGGATGGCTGGTTGGCCTTTCCCGTTTGGCTGGATGATCCGCTGCGGCATAGTTTGCGGGTATTGGCGCTTATTCGCGCGGGATTGCAACGGCAAGGCATAGAGATGCTTGAAGATCATGTGTTGATCTTGCGTGGATGGGGATCTGTATTTTTCATGGCCTCTCCTGAACCAATCGGTGCGCGGGCAATCGAAAAGGCGCGTGCGTTTGCCGATGGGCAAGGATTTGACCTCATTCATCCGGCAGAAAAGGATGATACGATGCGGCATGGTGCTCTTGATGAGCCGCCGGCAAAGTGGTTTCGCATCTTACTTGGGGCGGATGCGGACGCTTTTTTGCAAGATTACCGGTTTGACGTTACGGCACCAACGGATGCTCGTCCTTTTTTTGATCAATTTATTCGACCTGGGGAATGGGCTGGAGATCTCAATTGGTTGAGTGTTAGCGAGCGCGGCATGACGGTGCTCTATGTTTTGTTAGTGCAATTGTTGGTTGCCGTACTGTTGATCGTAGGTCTGCCCTTGTGGCCATTACGAAGGCAGTTGGCATCGGGGGGGGGTACCATTGGTTATTTCAGTGGGTTAGGTGCTGGCTTCATGTTGTATGAGGTTGCTTTGATCCAGCTTTTGATTCCGCTGTGGGGTGATCCGGTCACGGGTGCAGCCTTTGTTATCACCACGTTGCTAGTAGGCATGTCTTTGGGGAGTCTGTTCTCGAGAAGGTTATCCAATAATCATGGGTATACGCGTGTCTTGACGGTGATTGCTTGTTTTTGTCTTTTGCTCATTGGTTTGGGCATGCCGCATCTCATCCGGTTGGTCTTACCATATGGTGGGATGGTTCGCATGGCCCTATTGGGGCCGGTCATTTTCTTGTCGGCCGTGCTGTTGGGCATGCCTTTTCCTTGTGGCATTCGCCTTTTGAGACGACGTGCTCCAGCGCACATTCCCTGGGCCTGCGGGATCGATGGTGCTGTTGCTGTTCTAGCCGCGCCATCGGCAGCTCTACTTGCTTTTTATTTTGGATATCCGGTAGTTGTTCTGTTGGCTGCCATGGCGTATGCTGTGAGTGCAACAGCAGCTTTTGTGGGATGGAGGAACGTGGATGATCGGGGCAAGACATTCGCATGAAGTTGCTTTCAAGTAGGGGGGTGCTGTGAAGTGGTTAAAAATGGAAAACAAGTTGGGAGGATCATGTGGATATTAAACTGCAATTTCTCGGGGGAGCAGAAAACGTAACAGGATCAAGTCATCTGGTGGATATCAATGGCGCAAAGGTGTTGATCGATTGCGGTTTCTTTCAGGAACGCCAACTGCAGGGCCGGAATTGGGAACCCTTTGCTTTTGATCCTGCCAGTTTAGACGCTGTTGCGCTGACGCATGGACATCTTGATCATTGTGGATTGTTACCGCGTTTGGTGCGCGAGGGTTTCAAGGGAACGATTTATGCTACGTCAGCGACTGCTGATATTGCTGAAATTGTTATGCGTGACGCTGCGCATATCCAGGCGGAAGATGCAGCCTTCAAGAAGCGTCGCCATCAGAAAGAGGGGAAAGTCAGTAAATATGGATATGATCCCTTATTTACGGCGCAAGATGTGGATCGTGTAATTCCGTTGATAGAAAAGGTGGAATTTCGGTCCAGATGCAAGATCAGTCAAGGTGTGAATCTGGAGTTTTCGAAGGCTGGTCATATTTTAGGTGCGGCATCGGTGCGGATTACTGCCGAGCGGCATGGAAAAGAGCGAAGTGTTGTTTTCTCGGGGGATATTGGGCGGCCGAATACACCCATCTTGCAGGATCCGGAGCCTTTTGAGAGTGGGGAAATCGTCTGTATGGAATCCACCTATGGTAACCGGTTTCACAAGAAAGCGGAATCGATTACGGAAACCTTGGTGCGCGTGATTCATGCTGCGGAAAAGGCTGGAGGGAATATTGTGATTCCTAGTTTCGCGATTGAGCGCACGCAGGAATTGCTTTACCGTCTGGGAAACCTTTTGCGAGAGGGGCGTATACCGGAGATTCCTGTATTTGTTGATAGCCCGATGGCTGTAAAGGTGACTGACGTGTTTCGTGAGCATCCCGAGTTGTTTGATGCGGAAACACAGGCCTTGATACAGTCAGGTAATCATCCTTGCCAGTTCGATGGGTTACATCTTGCACGGACGGTTGAAGAGTCAAAGGCCCTGAATACGCGTAAGGGAACATCCATTATCATTGCCGGATCGGGCATGTGTACGGGGGGACGCATCAAGCATCATTTACGCAACAATCTGGAGCGTCCGGAGAGTACCATTCTGTTTGTGGGGTATCAGGCCAAGGGGACGTTGGGTCGGCAGATTCTCGAGGGAGCTGCACAGGTACGTTTGTTCGGCCAAACGACATCAGTGCTTGCACGGATTACGAAGGTTAATGGAATGAGCGCGCACGCTGACCAGCGGGAGCTCCTGACCTGGCTGAAGGGGCAAAAGGAACCACCTTCTTCTGTCTTTATGATTCACGGAGAGGGGGATGCTGCACAGGCCTTGGCCGACGTGGTAAAGCGGGACTTGAACATTCCCGCGCGTGTGGCGAAGCGCGGAGAGGAAGTGTCGCTGTAGTCGAGGCTCTATTACGGGGCTAGGTGAAGGTGTCGTTGGGTGAGGTAGCTTTTTAGATGTATGCCGCCGCTTCGCGGTAGTTTGGCGGTAATGGCTCCATCGATACCGGTCTGGAATATTTCAAGGCCTTTTTGCTGCTTGTTTGCCAGCCAATCTCGCTGTTCCTCTGACCATTCGATTGCGTCATTGCCACCGATGATTAGTATTTCAGGTTCCAGTTGCTGAACGGCATCTTGTAGCCAGCGGAAAAAAGCCACTCGTGAGCTGATATCGGAAACCACGAGAACGCGGCAATTTTTGGCGTATGGCAGTGCTTCGGAGAGTGCTTCCGGCATGGTGTCGGTAATGATGATCCAAGGCACGTTATTCATGTCTGCCTTGATAATCGGTGTTTTGGCACTGGTTAGAAAACGAGGGATTTCATTGGTGAACGGTGGCAAGGTTTCGATTTTGACATTGTTCCATTGTGGGTCGCGATGATTCGTGATGTGTGCCAATTTTCGTGGGTTGCGGTTGTTTTTGTGTGCTTGCATCAAGGCATCGAAAGCTTCGTCGTAATTTGCTGCCCACGGGACGCCTTCCTCGGCGGTACGAATAAGGTATTCATCACCTAGTGCTTTCGTGAAGCGTTCACCTTCGCGAGGTATTTCCGGGAGGAGTACCTTGCGAATCGAAAGCATGTCGGCCAGCGCCGTTGTGCCTTCGATGCCTGCTCGGGGATCCGGTGCGGGTAAGAAGATGGTGCCGAGTGTAACGGATCCCTCTGCCCGCAAATGATCAAACAGCAGACGGCTACCTTGAAAGCGATCGCCTGCATTGACAAGGTCTGCCCGGTGCCCACCGTGGATCGTGATTAGAGGATAGCGGCTAGCAGCAAGAATTTGTATGTGTGTGGCTGCGGGTAGCCCGCGCGGGCGCAGAATCCATGGAAGGGCGACCAATACGAGGGCGGTCCCCACCGCTAGCATCGTTTGTCGTCTAGCCTGCGTTTGTTGCAGGGCGGGAATGCGATAGATTCGGTCCAGAATGGCATGGCGATTTTGTTCTGCCAGGACGATTGCAGCAACGATAAGATAGTATATGGTCAATTGCATGACCGAAGGTTGCGGCATGGCGGGGAAGGGGAACAGACGCGCACCTGTATAAGCAATGAGCAGAAAGAATTCACCTACAAGTGCGGTAGCGGCGCCAAATGGCAAGGCCAATAATGGTCCGATGACGGGAATCAAGCCAATGAGCCCCACCAACATACCTAATTGAACAAGAATACCCACGGTTGGAATGGCAATCAAGTTGACCAAGACGCCCGCGACAGGAAACCGTCCGAAGAACCAGGCTGAAAGCGGTAGCATCATGCCTATTTGTATGGAGAGTTGCGCGGCGATGAACATCCGCAGTAGTGGGTTTATGCGAGCAAATCCGGTATTCCACATCCGCGGCATGGCGTGATTGAGGTGGCCCCCGATGATCACGCAGATCCACAAGAGCCCGCCCAGTGCGAGCAAGTTGATTGGACTTGTCAACCAATAGAATCGCCATCCGGCAATTCCCATTA